>JAQWOT010000234.1 GCA_029245725.1 SAR324 cluster bacterium
CTTTGTATTATCAAGGGGCACCTAAATTCTGGATTGTAGCTGCAAAATAAATCCCTTAATATTTTTTCTAAGGAAGTTCATGAGCCGCCGCGATGTATACTCCGTTTACTGGCAGACTGCATGCACCTTGCATTTGCGGAAAAAATCCAATTTTTTCGCAGATTTCTCTGCAATTGCGCACTAATCACTCTGCAGGAGCTAGGACATGGCTGAAGAAGGCGGCGGCAAGAAAAAATTAGTTCTGATCATTGTAGCAGTCGTTCTGCTGATTGTGATTGGTGCTGCAGCCTTTTTCCTGCTATCTGGTGGGGAAGAGGAAGAGGGAGAAATCCCTGAAGAAGAGTTACCAGTAACAGAGTCAGTCGAACCCCTAGCAGTTCCACTCTTTCTACCCTTGGAAAGTTACGTTGTGAATCTGAAGGATGGAAGACGCTACTTGAAAGCAACAATCCAGTTAATGATGAGTGATCCTGCTGCAATGGCTTATCTCCAAGGAAGGATGGTAGAAGTTAAGGATGCTGTACTTTCAGAAATGCAGACACTATCTGCAGAAGACGTAGCACAATCTGAGGCCAGAGAGTCGCTGAAGTTGAGGTTAATCAATGTGATTAGTGGCCTATTCCCATCTAAACCTGATTGGGAGGATCCTGAGCCGATCCGCAAGGTGCTCTTTGAGGAGTTTGTCATTCAGTGATCCATGAAGACTCTGAGCGCTAATGAGATTTCTTCGCCTTTCCTTGCTGCCTTTCATCTTGTTGGCAACCATCGCCTTATTTCCAAGCGGCTGCCAAAGTGAAGATGAGACGGAAGCACCCCAGAAGGTTTTGAGAGAGGGACCTCCCCCCCTTCAAGATCCGGCTTATATGAGTCTTGGTACATTTGTCGTTAACATGCCTGATGGCAAATACTATCTTAAAACGACGATGTCCCTTGCGTTCACAGATTCCGGTCCAATGGAGTGGATGACTGCTCGCACACCGCTGGTGAAAGACATGATCATTCGTCACTTGCAAAGTATCTCCGTTGAGCAATTAGAAGACTTAAGGTATCGACAGATATTAAAAAATGATCTTATGATTAGACTCAACTCTCTCTTTCCGAATGAACCCCCTTGGGAAGATTTAGACCCCGTGAAAAGAATTTTGTTCACAGAATTCTACAAACAATAATTTTTTAAATTATGTAGATTAAAGATGCACCAAGGGAGCATCTTAAAAAGGATTCATGGCGAGTGATTTTGAAAACCTAGATGATTTAGATTGGGCAGACGTCGAAGGTGAGTTAGAAGCCAATCGTGACGCAATTTTGGCGGAGGTGCAAAACATAGAGGCACCTTCCGACTCTGACAGTCCTGCTCCAGCAGGTCCCGGACATATAGCTTCGGAATTAGACATTGACTTCCTTCTGGATGTGCAACTGAACATTCAGGTTGAAGTTGGTCGTTCCCAAATTCGAATCGAGGATCTCCTGGAGTTAGATCAAGGCTCAATTGTAGAACTGCAAAGTGCTATTGGGGAACCACTTGATATCCGAGTGAATGAAAAACTTGTTGCTCGTGGGGAAATTGTCGTAATAAATGACAAGTTTGCTGTCCGAATTACTGACATTATTAGCCCGGATGATCGTTTTGCCGCACTCTGATAAAAGAATTACGAATCGTTTCCGAACCTGGTCTATCTTATTCGGAACACTTCTTTCCGTTCTGGCTATCCTTCCCAAACTTCAAGCAGCCCCCTACACCCTGCAAGAAATCAAACTGGCTTCCCTTTATCAAGCAGAACAAATCAGTCTTCAATTTGATGGGGCCTATCCAGACGAGCCAATTGTGAATTTTGAACCAGGAGCCCTTTCAGTTCGCTTGGTGGGAACCAAGATGGCTGGTGGGTTAGTTACAGAGTTGAACCCACCTAACGAATCGCTGATTCGAAATGTATTAGTCTCACAACCAGCGATGGCAGAATTTGTCCAAGTAGATATTTTATTCAATAGTACGCGGATGGCTTTGGGAAATCCTGAGGTCTGGCGTGAAGGACACCGGATGTTTCTGGATTTGCAGTTTCTAAATTTAGTAGATATTCAGACAAATGCGCGTGCACCATCGATAACCCTGACAGATGAAGTCGTTGAAAGAGTTCGTCAGGCTGACCCATTCCCATCGACCTTCAGCAGAGCAACTCCGGACCCTCCTGCCGAAGAAATGGTGGAGTTGGATAAAATTCCTGTACAGGTCGCAGCCGAAATGGAATTAGGTTCTGCGATTCCGGATCAGGATTGGTCTTCAACCTTGATTGGCTTATTGATAGCGCTGTTCTTGATTTTGGCTCTCATTTATGGGCTGGCTTGGGCCTATGGAAAATTTCTATCAGGAAAATTTCCGATGTTGGAAAATCAAGTCAACACCCGGCAAGTTTCTGTTTTCCACTTGGGCCCAAAGCAAAAAGTAATCGTACTTGAGATTAGGAAACAACTGTTCGCTTGTGGAGTCACACCCCAAAGTATTAACTTCCTTGCGAAACTAGACAATGAGCGCGACCAAACTTATCTAAATGCTCTTGATCTCGATGGAGGTCAGGTAAACATTGATCATGCGCGATTGGACTTTTTGAAGACTTTAGAGAAAGCTCGCCAGCGTGCAAATGCAAATGAAGTAGAACAGGTCATTCAAGAGACTGGAGAAAAATTCGCCCAAGATTGGGGAACGAAGACGGAAGTAACCAAAACCAAAGATATTCCTGAAAGTGAAGCAAAGGTAAAGGTAGTCGAGTGGACCAATCCACGAGTCGTTCGTTCGAATGTTTATGCACCCATTGACGCCGGTTTTCCGGTGAGAACAGTCGACCTAGAGGGTTCAACCATGGAGGGGTTTGCAGGGAAATTAACCTCTAGGCTGAAGACTCTGAAACCAATTCGATAATTCCTCATTTTGACACCATTGAAGCGAAACTTCTGGTGGGCCTGCATTCTGATTCCTTTTCTTTTATTCGAAATTGGAACCTTACAAGCGCAGTCGCCTATCCCCGGAATCAGCATAAGTGTTGATCAAGCAGATACTCCCTCGCAGGTAGCCACGACACTGCAGATCGTATTTCTGCTTACTCTGCTGACATTAGCTCCAGCATTGTTGATCATGACAACTTCTTTCACTCGGTTTGTCATAGTCTTCTCTTTTCTAAGACAAGCGCTAGGAACTCCTCAGACTCCATCAAACCAAATTGTTGTTGGGCTAGCTCTCTTCCTAACAATTTTTGTTATGATGCCCGTCTATCAGGATATTAATGAGAATGCACTCCAACCTTACTTGGACAATCGAATTACTCAGGAAATCTTTCTTGAAAGGACATCGATTCCGGTAAAACGCTTCATGCAGCAGTACACTCGTGAGAAAGATCTCGCTCTCTTCATGAAAATCTCAAATCTTCCCAGACCTCGAACAATTGATGATGTTCCAGTTTGGGTCGTCATTCCTGCATTTGTATTGAGTGAATTGAAGACTGCATTTCAGATTGGATTTGTGATTTACATACCCTTTTTGGTGATTGACATGGTGGTTGCCTCGGTCTTGATGGCCATGGGTATGATGATGTTGCCACCAATCATGATATCATTGCCGTTCAAATTGATGTTGTTTGTTTTGGTCGATGGATGGCATCTGCTAGTTGGTTCTATGGTCAAAAGCTTTGTTCCCATTTAGGTATTTCTGATGACAGAAGCAGTTGTTGTTTCCCTGATGAACGAAGCAATGCGAATGACGGCCTTGCTTTCCGCACCTTTGTTGCTGGGCGCTCTGGTAGTAGGTTTGATCATTTCCATCTTCCAGGCTGTTACGCAAATTCAGGAGCAAACACTGGCTATCATTCCAAAGATGGCAGCCATTCTATTGATCTTCGCCCTGCTGTTTCCTTGGATGCTTTCTCAAGCAACAGCGTATATGAACGCACTTTTTTCAAACTTTCCTACCTTCCTTGGCCTCTAAGGACAATTCCACCTCTTCGCTACGGCAAGCCCGTAACTGGATCAGGAATAAAATTCTTTTTCCAACAGTAGATGATGAGAGTTATCGAAAAAGTCTAAAAGACATTCGAGAGAGACTACCAGTTCCCGTCATCTGGCTCTTGGGCAAGACCCAATCTGGTAAAACATCTATCATTCAAGCTTTGACAGGTCACCCTCGGGCAGAGATAGGAAACGGTTTTCAACCATGTACAAGGACCTCTTCACTGTTTTCATTTCCAAGTGAACAAACCCCCATTGTCCATTTCCTTGACACCCGTGGCTTGGGTGAAATAGGGTATGATCCTAAGGAAGATCTACAATTGTTCCTCCGAGGATCACACCTTTTAATTGTGGTAGTAAAGGTGATGGACCATGCATTGGAACCCTTAAAAAATGCTCTGAAGATCATTTGTCAACAGAGACCTAATTGGCCGGTGTTGGTAGTCCAAACAAATCTGCACGAAGGCTATCCTGATCCGAGAACAGAGCACATCATTCCATATCCCTATGAAAATCAGGAAGCCATTGGTTCTGTTCCTCAAAACCTAATGAGAGCCCTGAAATTTCAGCAACAAGAATTGTCTGAGTGGACAAGTGAATTCGTAGCTGTAGATTTGACTCAGCCAAACGACGGGTACATTGATTCTAATTATGGGTTGGACGCACTTTGGCAAAAGATTGAAATGCTGCTACCAACTAGCTTGCACGCACTGATTCAAGGTACACCCTCCCTACATCGGACTTTCCAAGATGTACATAGCCAATCTGCACATCCGCAAATCATTGCTCATTCTTTGTTGGCTGGAGGTGTTGAACTACTTCCAATTCCACTGGTAAGCTTACCAATGGTAGCTTCGGTCCAGGCAAGAATGTTCCAAGCTTTAGCTTCAATTTATCGACAAGAAGTGAGCTGGCGAAGTTTTGTTGATTTCTTGAGTGCCATTGGACTTGGCATGATGCTACATATTGGAGGGAGGGAACTCATAAAATTCATCCCAGTGTATGGAACCATTGTCAGTTCCCTGTACACAGCAGCCGCTACATATGCTTTAGGTAAGACAATGTGCTTATACCTTCATCACCAGCGACTTGGGAGTTTACCCAAAGTAGATGAGTTACGTGAAATCTACGAATCACAATTCAAAGAAGGACGAGAAATATTAGAAAAATTTATCTCTGAAAAGAAAAAAGGTTGAATCCCAAAAAGTCGTGTGGCTCCAATGAGCCGACTGTGATAGATTAACTTTTTGAAAATCATCTTCCTTTTAGAATATTCAAAAAAATATGCATGACGATACACGAGTCGTTCACTCAGGTAGGCATCCAAAATATTTCCATGGAGCAGTAAATCCACCGGTTTATCATGTCTCTACCATTCTCTCTGAGACGTTAGAAGAACTTGAAGAACGTGGACGGACCACAGAGGTTGCGCGGCACACTTCCTATGGACGAAAAGGCAATCCCACATCATGGGCTTTGGAGGATGCTATCGCTGAGTTGGAGGGGGGCTTTGCATGTCTGACCTTTCCCTCTGGTATCGCAGCCGTTGGCAATGCACTTCTGGCCTTTCTGAAAGCAGGTGATCATTTGCTAATGGTGGACAGTGTATATGGACCCACCAGAGATTTCTGTAACAAATATTTGGGGCGTTTTGGAGTCGAAACAACATTCTATGATCCTTGCATTAGAAGCGAAATCAGAGAGTTGATTCGACCGAACACAAAACTACTTTTCCTGGAATCACCTGGTTCCCAAACTTTTGAAGTCCAAGATGTCCCAACCCTGGGTACGATTGCTCACGCAAACGATCTCATAGTGATGATGGACAACACTTGGGGAACCCCTCTTTTTTTCAAGGCCTTTCAACATGGCATAGACGTTTCCATCCAAGCTGGAACCAAGTATATTGTTGGACACTCAGATGTAAGTCTTGGAACGGTAACCACAACCCGTGAATTTTGGCCAATCCTGAAGGACGCAGCTTGGCAACTCGGGCAATGCAGTGGCCCTGATGATCTTTATCTGGCCCAACGTGGATTGAGAACCATGTCGGTGCGGTTAAACAGGCATCAACAAAGCGCAATGGAGATTGCGGGATGGCTGCAGAAAGAGCCTGAGATCAAGCGGGTGCTATACCCTGCGCTCCCAAGTGACCCAGGGTACTCTATTTGGCAAAGAGATTTTTTAGGTGCAACTGGTTTATTTGGGGTAGAATTATACCCTTGTGACCCCAAGGGAATCGAACAGATGCTTAATGGTATGGAGCTTTTTGGGATGGGATATTCATGGGGCGGTTTTGAGAGCTTAATCCTCCCTACCAACCCAAAAACAATGAGAACAGCGTCACCTTGGCGCTTTGAAGGGCCGCTTTTGCGGCTTCACATCGGGCTGGAAGCCCTTGATGATTTGCGTTCAGATTTGGAAGCCGGTCTCAAAAGATTTAGAGAGGCTTCCTAAGACGACGCAAACCCTCACATTGGAGTGAAAGATGCGTTACCTTGATTATGCTGATCTAGCAAATCCTCGAAAAGAGGATTCTCACCACACCTATGACTTCCTCAAAGACGTCCCCGTAATTGTCAGTGCCGAAGTTGCCCGAAAAAATATGACGATTCGAGAAATCCTCAGTTTACGCAAAGGGTCTACAATCGGGTTCGATAAGCTATTAGGAGAACCCATTGACATGGTAGTTGTGGACAAAAACCCAGCTCGACAAAGAGTCACTGCTCGTGGAGAAATTGTAGTCCTCAATGAACGCTACGGATTTAGAGTTACCTCTGTAGAAAGTACTCAAGAGAAAAAATCCACTGAGATCGTGCATCTTGATGCCGAGATGAATGATGAACCGGGGGGTTCCCACTTTCCTCTGGGCTTTCATAGATGAAAGGAGAACATTCCTAGTGGAATCAATGCCTTTTATTTACATGACAAATTTAATGTGTTTGCCAGGAATTCGAAATGAATGCAGCTCCTGAAGTAACTCCAATTCCGTGCTTGAAAGACAACTACGCTTATCTACTCCGCTGTCCATCCACAGGACAAACTGGCGTCGTAGATCCTTCGGTAGCCCAACCTGTACTAAAGGTATTGAGAGATAAAGGATGGGGTTTGGATTACATTTTTAATACTCATCATCACTGGGATCATGTCGGGGGAAATGAGGAGTTGAAACAACAATTTCCAAGTGTTCGTATTTTTGGTCATCAATCTGATGAGGGACGTATTCCAGGACTAACGGATGGGGTACAGGATGGTCAAGTAATCGGATTCGGAGCCTTGAATGGAGTTGTAATTCACAATCCTGGACATACTACAGGTGCAATAACTTATGTTTGGGGAGATGCTGCCTTCACGGGAGACACCCTTTTCGCTGCGGGATGTGGTAGGGTCTTTGAAGGATCACCCCAAGATATGTATTCCTCACTACATCAAAAGATCGGTTCACTTCCACCAGAAACTCGACTCTATTTTGGGCATGAATATACCGAAAAAAACTTGGAGTTTTGCTTAGACGTGGAGCCAAACAACCACAAAACTCATTTGCTTTTAAAGGAGGTACGCAAGATACGATCTGAAGGGAAATTCACAACCCCTTCAACAATTTCTCAAGAATTTGCCACGAACCCGTTTATGAGAACTCAGGAGTTAGAAATTCAAAAAAGAGTTCGAAAATTAGAACCAGATGCTGATTTAAATCCAGTATCTGTTTTTCGAGTGCTTAGAGAGTATAAGAATCGTTTCTAATTTTTTGGTAATTCTCTGAATGAATCCTTGGCAGCACCTTGAGAAAGTCCGCCAAAAATCTTCTAGATTATGGCTAGGACTGATGTCAGGCACTTCTCTGGATGGATTGGACATTGCCCTTGTAGCAATAGCAGGATCGGGTTCATCAACAAAAATCTCCTTAGAAGCCTTTGCTTCGCCTCCCTACTCCGCAGAGTGGCAACATTGCCTCCAACATTGTACCAATCCGATGGAGGTCAGTGCCATTGAACTTGGGCAACTTCATGTCGGTCTAGGGTCTCACTGGGCTGAAATAGTTCTCCAGCAACTCCATGAATGGCATATTGACCTGCAATCCATTGACGCTCTGGCTAGCCATGGTCAAACTGTTCTACACTTGCCTCCTGAGTCTTCACTAAGGGCGTATCTGCCAAAAAGTTTTCCCAACCAATTTTCCGCCACGTGGCAATTAGGTGATGCCGACCAATTGGCTCAAAGCATAGGTCTGCCTGTAGTTTCAGATTTCCGCATGAAAGATTTGGCTGGTGGTGGTACAGGGGCCCCTCTTTTGCCATATCTTGATTTCCTTCTTTTCAATAAAATAGGGGTTGAAAGGATCCTTCACAATCTTGGAGGAATCAGTAATCTGACATTCTTACCAGGTTCAGATAACTCTGAAGAAGTCTTAGCATTTGATACAGGTCCTGCAAATCTTCTCTTGAACATCGGAATGCAGCACTCAGGCACAGGTGAGCTATATGATAAAGACGGTCAGACGGCCGCAAAGGGGAAAGCGAACAATATATTACTGAATCAATGGTTGAAGCACCCCTACTTAGATTTTAAACCGCCAAAATCAACTGGCCGAGAAGAATTTGGTTCTGAATTGATGAGAACCTGGTTGAATGAGGCAAAGTCAGCGGGGCTTTCTCTTCCAGATTTGATGGCCACACTCACTGCTTTTACGGCAGAATCCATCAATCGAGCTTATAGAGATCATTTACCAAGCTTGCCCATAGAATCTTTTTTGAGCGGAGGTGGCTCATTCAATAAGGCACTTAGGAAGCAGATTGAGAGAAGATTGCCTGAGATTCATTTTCGAGATTTTTCTGAACTGGGCCAACCTGCAGAGGCAAGAGAGGCAATTGGTTTTTCAGTGCTGGGGAATCAGTTTCTAATGGGAGAGTCAACTACTTTTCCTAGTATCACGGGAAACCAATCATCCGTGATACTGGGTAAACTATCACTACCTAATTGAACTCTTCGTTTGCACATCCTTCTTTAGATAAAGTGGCTGAACTTGTTCAATTGGTAATTCCTTGACTTGCCCAAGATGGGCAGCTTTATAAATCATCCAGGCATCTGGAACTGGATACTCAAGAATAACTTTTTTTAGCTTAGCCAATTCCGAATCCTTTCTTTGCCCCAATTGTAACAAGTGAACCGGATTTTCTAAAACAGCATCAGGAAGATCTTTAAATTCGGAGAGTTCAATGTCAGAAGTCATTTCTGGAAAGCCGTTTTCATTAAATTGAAACCAAGCCCAGAAAACTTCTTGCCTGGTACAATTCAGCATTACGGGGAAAGGTTCCAATTGAGGTGAAACTTGAAAAGCCAGAACGTCCAAACTGGTTACGCAACGAATCGGCAGCTTAAGTACTTGGGCAATTGTGCGGATGACACTAAGAGCGATTCTAACACCTGTATAAGAACCCGGTCCACGATTCACGATCAACTCATCAACATCATCTGGATCCCAATTCAAATTTTTCAGCAACTCCTGCAATTGTGTGAGTACGATTTGAGCGTTGCGGCGCCTGCAATGAGTGTAAAGCAATGCTCTAGGCTCGTGCTCTTCTACTAAACCCAGGCTAAGATTTTCAAAGAGGGTATCCAACACGAGGGATTTCAACTCATCAACCTTTCGTATAAAGAATCATGGCTACTCATGATGAGTTCTCTACTACCATCTGAAACATAATTGATTTTGATATTGAGCAATCCCTGATTTTCAATTAAGGGCCTCAGCAGTTTTGGCCACTCTACCAAAGTGATACCATCCACAGCGATTAAATCTTCAAAATCAAAGTCTTCCAGTTCATTTTGATCCTCTAGACGATACAAGTCCAAATGATGGATGACTCCCGAATTGTAAGAGTACATATTCACCATGGTATAGGTGGGAGAAGTTACCAAATTTATTGGCACCCCCAGGCTTGCGCATATATTTTTGCAGAGAGTTGTTTTGCCTGAACCTAAATCTCCTTCCATCATTATTATACATCCAGGTTCCAATATTTTTGAAAGTTTTGCTCCAGCAGTTGCCGTTGCCTTTAAATCAGGTAAAAACCATTTGATCGTGATCATGAGCAAAATTAGATGAAATCTGTGACTCTTGAATTTAAGGAAGTCTCTTATAGAGCAAAAGATGAAGAATCAGATCTAACTGAGGTCAGCTTTTCTCTCCGAAGAGGGCAACGGACAAGCTTACAATGTGTCCGTCCTGAGCAGTCTGAAACCATTTGGCGATTATTGCAAACCAATCTAAGGCCCCATAAGGGGGATATAGATGCCCCTGTTCGAGATCAATGCTATAGTAACCGACTTCTAGAAACAGCTTTAGATCCGCAAAAAACAGTTTTAGAAAATCTGGCCTCACCTCGATTTGAGATGCGCCCTTGGGTAGCAGGCAAACCTCGGACATGGCAACAACTTGCAGATATGCTGGAGGTTTCTAACAGCACCCTGCGAAGATCATTAGATTCAGTTGAGGCCAGCAGCCGGCAAAGAG
This sequence comes from SAR324 cluster bacterium, assembly GCA_029245725.1. NCBI lineage: Bacteria > Deltaproteobacteria > SAR324 cluster bacterium. The sequence continues at coordinate 10,508 of JAQWOT010000234.1, forward strand.
TAATTTGGCTATTTTTGTGGTGCTTGGACGTAGAGCTCTTGATCTTGGAATCGGTTCTGGAGGATCTTGATCAATCCTTGAAAAAACTAGTTTTTGATTGGTGGGAGGACTCTAAAGGTACAATTCTGTACTTGGGAGAGCCTGCAGAGGATTTTTCTTTTCAGTACCACTTTGCTATCAATGCTGACGGACATCTGATTGATCAGAATATCAAACATGACCACTTTTGGTGAACAAAGCTGTACATGTTGAAATACCTAGGTTATCAAGGATGCATTCCCAACGATGGTCGTATTCCATATCCATAATTAGGGCTTCATCCAACGGAGCAAGCCACCAAGATTCTTCTTGAATTTCTCGATCAAGCTGAAAAGCTCCCCAGCCTGAATAGCCAACACCAAGATGGTAAGTTTGTGGTCCACTACCACCAAGAATCGCCATGAGGATATCTTCTCCAGCACTCAGAGCTATTCTGGATGAAATTTCTGTGCTTGATTCACAAAGGTAATCTGACGTGTGCACTGCCCAGAATGATTCTGGTTGCACTGGACCACCAATTAACAAGGGCACTTCCAGATCGTTATGGTTTTGGAACTCCTCTTTCAGAATTTCTGTGACTTTTAGATCTGAAGGATGGTTCATCACTAGGCCAAAAGCACCTTCCTCATTGTAGTTGCAAAGTAAAATTGCTGTCTTGGAAAAATAAGAATCTTCTAAATTAGGTAGAGCCACCAAAATTCCAGGGGCCAATTCTGACTGCTTCATGGGATTATTTGTGCAAGGGTTCCAAAGTTTTCCAATTGGTAATGAAGGATTCATAATTTTTTGAAGGTCCCCAGAGCCTTTTTGTGATGTAAGAGAAAGATGGCGGATCTAGACTCCCATAAACTAGCGATAAACTACTTACGGCAAATTCGATACCAAAAACAAAAAAATGTGGCCTGTCAATCTATTCAAGATCAATGGCAGCAGATCCTGGCAGCTGGTGGACAACAAAATCTGATCGGTTTAGCTAAACTGCGACATAAGTGGAATACTGGTCTTGATCCCTTCCTTGCTAATCACACCTATCCTAGAAACATCTCATCAATTTATGATTATTCCCTGCAAGAGCTAGAATTTAAGGATTTCACGAATAATGATCTTCAAAAGGCTTATCAAAAACTACCTAACAACAGCTTTCGAAAAAAGTTGGATTTGGTTGCTGCAGTTAGAAAGCAATTACGCCGGAACTTTGAGGAAGACGAACTCGAATTTTTGGAAGAAAGCATTCAGTCAAAATGGGTTGGTAGGTGTTTAAACCTAATCGTTTATGACGCCTCACTTCAACAAGCTTTTCGACTAGAACAGGAAACATACATCAAATTATTTCAGCGGCTTCTTCCGAAATGGGATTTGGTAGAGATTCGTTGTCAAATCAGTGATCCCCAGTCATTCAGGAGGGATGAAGAAAATTTAAAACAATTAAAGGAGAACTGGAGTTCCCTTGAAAGCAATTTTTCACAAATTTTCTCTCCTGGGTTTATCCATCGACCAGAAAAAAATTGGGCCATTCTCTTCTGTTACGGTAGTCAGGAAGCACCGGCTGATTGGGAGCAGGTAAAGGATGAACTATGGTTAGAATTACAGCAAAAATTCCCAGCCATCTTGGTTTCATTGACAACAATCGGATTGCTTAGGCAAAAGCCCTCGAAAAACCTGTTGGCACTGAAAGAATCTCTTGGCCAATTCGATGAGTTGATAAAAGTGAAATTATCACCACAACTATCAAAATCTATGAGTACCCAAGAATGTAACTCCTCTGCGATATCGATCCTTCAAAAACTTCATCAAAAATCACTTCTCAAAGTTTCTGAATAATCCCCCCACTCATAAATGATCAATAGCAAAATGGACGCAACTATAACACTCGGACGAGGCCCCGAGTTTCTTTCTAAACAGGAAATCAACCTTTTAACCGATCAAAGTGAAACCGGCCTACATCACCGATTCCGGAACTGTGCGCTTGCTGTTCTGAACTGTGGTGGACCCACTGCAGACACCCTCGAGTTGCAAAAGCGCTATAAAGATTTTCAGATTGAAATCAAGCAAGCAGCTCGCGGCAATCTTCTAGTTCTTCAAAATGCTCCTGAGACTGCTTTTGTCGATGGAAATATCATATCCGGGCTCCAAGAAATGCTATTCGCTGTCTTGCGAGACACTGTTTACCCGTATTTGTTTGGCCCATCTGAGACTTCTGAACAGATTACCAATCTGGTGTTTCGAATGTTACGAAACGCTGAAATTTTTGATTCTAACGCCGAATCTAATCTAGTCGTTTGTTGGGGAGGGCACCGTATTAACAGAAATGAATACCAATATACCAAGGAGGTAGGCCATCAACTAGGGTTGCGGAATCTTGATATTTGCACTGGCTGTGGGGCAGGAGCCATGAAAGGCCCTATGAAAGGGGCCACGATAGGTCATGCTAAACAACGTAGGCGCGGAGGGAGGTATATCGGAATCAGTGAACATCAGATTATTGCAGCTGAATCTCCAAATCCGATTGTTAATGATTTATTAATTATGCCAGATATTGAAAAGCGCTTGGAAGCCTTCGTAAGACTTGGCCATGGCATCATAGTTTTTCCAGGAGGTGCTGGTACTGCTGAAGAAATACTTTATTTACTGGGTATTTTACTTCATCCAGACAATGAAGATCTTCCTCTCCCACTAATTTTTACAGGTCCAGAGAGTTGCCGGCCTTATTTTGAACAAGTCGACCGATTTATTGCTACTACACTTGGCCCAGATGCCTGCCGAAAATATAAACTCATCATTAACAACCCGATTATGGTTGCTCAAGAAATGAAACTGGGGTTGCAGGCAGTACAAAAATTTCGAGAGTCATCTCAAATTCCACAATATTTTAATTGGGGGCTCCACATTCAGGAAGAATTTCAACATGCTTTTGAGCCAACGCATGAAAACATGAAAAAATTGGAGATTCACCAAGACCAACCCCGCCATCTCCTTGCGGCTAACCTGCGAAAAGCTTTTTCAGGGATCGTGTGTGGTAATGTGAAAGAATCAGGGCGTATAGCGATTGCGCAGGAAGGACCTTATGAGATTTATGGTGATCTAGAAATCATGCACCACTTGGATGAACTTCTGGAAGTATTTCAAAATCAGGGTCGTATGAGGCCTCTCGAATCACAAGGGCCAGCGACCTACAGGGTGGTGAGGAAAGAATAATTTATTTGTTTGTAAATTGATTGATCAAATGGCTGATTCCTTAAAAGAACTTTTATCCCAAAGATCCCCTGACAATGACATTTGGCTTTTTGCATACGGGTCTTTGATGTGGCATCCAGAAATTTCATTTGATTTGTCGATTCGTGCCACAATCTATGGTTATCAGAGAAACTTTTGTTTATGGAGTACTGAGCATCGGGGTACAGATGAACTGCCAGGTTTGGTTCTTGGATTGGAGCCTGGCGCATTCTGTGTTGGCAGGGCGTTCAGAATACCTTTAGTGGACCACGAACCCCAATTGGCAAGGATCTGGGCCAGAGAAATGGTTACTGGTGCGTATCATCCTAAGTGGGTTCAATTGAGGACTTCATCAGGCACAATTGAAGCCATCGCATTTTTAGTCGAGTTGGAGCACCCTAGATAACGTGAGTTTTGTATAAGCCCTAGGCGCACACGAGTTGCTTATGGGCGTTGAGAATTTCCTGCTCCTCTGCAGTCCATGAGAGTGCCGGGCGTTTTTCCTGCCAAGTGAAGGCGACCAACCCAGCGATCAGGTGGACGAATGCGTTGATGAAGCTTCGGTGTCTGGAGTGCTCAATCTGGCAGACGTTTTTGAGTTGGTCATTGACGGTTTCAATCAAGGCCCTCTTCCTGAGAAGGATTTTGTCGATCAGATTCAACAGCTTGGGTTTCATGTTCTTGCGTAGCTTGGTGATGAGTTCTACGCCTTGCTGCTGGCGGGTGTGGCGTAGCGCTTGGGAAATATAGCCTCGATCCCCAAAGAGCTTGCCAAAGAGTCCCTTGGCCATCTCGGGCACGAGCGAACGGTCATCCACATTTCCCGGTGTGAGGCGAACCCCCAGCAGTTCACTGCGATCATTGATGATCAGGTGAAGCTTAAAGCCAAAGAACCAACCCGTTGAGCTTTTTCCTCTTTGGGGCAAGCCCTGGAAGACCTTGTGGGATTGAATGCGGGCATTGTGACACACCTTGAGTGGAGTGGAGTCGACAAAGCTGATCCCACTCACTTCACCACGGCGACTTCCCAGGTAGTGAACCAAGGGCCAAAGGACCCGAGGAAGAAGCTGAACCACACGAGTGTAGCTGGGGGCATCGGGGAACTCGCGATACCAGCGCCCCAAGACCTGCTCCGTATAGTAGCCCTTGAAGTTGCGGTAGCCTTGAGATTGATGGAACATGACGAGAATGGTCATGAGCTCACTCGGGCTTAGGCTTGTGCAACGTTGGCGAAGATGACGAGGCCCAAGAAGCAGATCGTGTGGCGTTTCCAAACTGAAATTGCAGTAGAAATCGTCAAGATCGCAGTAGACGGTCGTCAAATCCATGGGAGCCTCCTTGGTTGGGGATGATGTCTGGGAATATCAATCCTCAGAGTATCAGGAGGCTCCCTCTTATCCAAAACTCACGTTAAGGATGAATTTTCTCGAGAAATAGAAAACGATATTTCCAAAAATTTGAAGTTTACTTATAAAATGCTGGTAAAATAAATCTTTCTAAAAGAAGAGATATGGATAATCAATTTTGAGGACTCTCAATATTCAGAGCTGCTTCACAAAGTGGATTAGATTCAAGTATTTGAAGCAAATTCCTTGAAATGAAATGGCAATTTGGTTGAAGACCTTGGAGCAGATGT
>JAQWOT010000235.1 GCA_029245725.1 SAR324 cluster bacterium
GAATGAGTGAGGGGTCTTCGACCAATGCAGGATCAGCAGGCTCAGTTCGTAAAATTTCATTCTCATACCGCAAACACCGGTTACGACTGTTTGCACTCCGCCCCATGATCCAGTAAAGCCCACCCCAATGGTTTTTGTCAAAACGGCCCAATACAACTCCGCGGCCTGGGTAATCATTGTCTGATAAACTTTTAAGATTCTGCTCCGCAAGTCTTTGGGCTTCAGTAGTCATAAATCTCATACTGCTCATGATGCAGACCATCGGAAGCCTTTATGCTCAATGGAACACCGACTGCTTCTTCAATATCTTTTAAATTGAAATGCTCGTCTTCCCTCATGCTCATTTCGATGTCTGGATGCACGTAAACTGTAACGGATCCCCTACGCTTATCCTGACAGACTCTTTTCAATTCTCTGAAAATTTCTGCTAAGACAGTATTCACAGATTTGATGTGCCCGCTCCCAGCACAATAAGGACAAGGATCACAAAGATATCGCATCAGACTTTCCCGATCACGCTTACGCGTCATCTCGACAAGGCCCATCTCACTAATTTGGAGAATTTTACTGCGAGCCTTATCATTTCTTAGTTGATCTTTCAGTACCTGATAAACCTCCTGGCGATGTTGAGGCTGCTCCATGTCAATGAGATCAATGATGATGATCCCACCTATATTGCGTAATTGTAGTTGATGAACAATCTCTTCAACAGCTTCCAGATTTGTTCGCAAAATTGTCTGTTCATGGCTCTCTTTTCCAACAAATCTACCCGTGTTGACATCAATAGCTGTGAGAGCCTCTGTTTGATCGATGATGAGCGAACCGCCCGAGGGAAGCCAAACTTTCTGGCCAAGTGCTCGTTCAATCTCATTTTCAACCCCAAAATGGTCAAAAATTGGCTGAGAAGCACCATAATACTCAATTAATGAATAATATTTGGGAAGGTATGATTTTACAAACTGACGGATTTGTCGGTACTCCTCCAGTTCATTCACAACCAATTTGCGAACCTCTTTTGAGAGGGAGTCTCTAAGCGTTCTATAAACTACGTTCAGGTCTGTATGCAAAAGACTCGGTGAAGAACTTTTCTCAGCCCTTTGCAGGACTCCATCCCAGAGTGAAACCAGAAAATTAATATCCAAATGAAGATCTTCTTCCGATCTTCCCTCTGCAACTGTTCTAATGATGAAGCCTGCATTTTGTGGCCTGAGCCTTGAGACAATATCCCTCAACCGAACTCGCTCTGAATCATCAGTAATCTGCCTTGATACCCCAACGGTGTTAGAAAAAGGCATATAAACCAAATTCCGACCAGGTAAGGAAATATGGCTTGTAATACGAGCCCCCTTTGTACTGATAGGACCCTTAGAAACTTGGACAATAACGTCCTGACCTTCGGATAAAAGTTGATCGATAGGGATTTTCCCATCAGATGCTTTGGTTACATCACTTTCCAGGCTTTCTGGGAGAATGTCGTCAATATAGAAAAATGCCGATCTTTCTTCGCAAATATCAACGAAAGCGGATTCCATTCCTGGTAAGACTTTTGCCACCCGCCCTTTATAAATATTCCCAACAAGCCGCCGCTCTTGAGGTCTCTCATGATAAAGTTCGGTTAATGCATCCCCCTCTAGAGTTGCAACCCGAATCTCGTGTGGCGAATACTCAATGATAATGTCTTTCATGAGGTTCCCAAGGCCCCACTAACTAGTCTAAGTTCCTGGTGATTGATCAAATCCCTCATCTCTCGAACCGCTTGCTCAAAGCCAACAATAATGGCCCTACTGACAATACTATGACCAATATTCAATTCCCTTAGATGTGGAAGATGACAGATCTCCTGAGTATTCTGGTAAGTCAACCCATGACCCGCATTCACTTGCATCCCGAGTCGATGAGCTTCCAAAGCAGCATTTTCTAGTTTTTGGTAGGCTTCAGAAAGAACTTTAGTATTTGCTTTAGCATGCGCATATGGGCCAGTGTGCAACTCAATATCTGTTGCTCCAAATTTAGCACTGCTTTGAATTTGCTCCATGTCAGGACTTATGAACAAGCTCACCCTCATCCCATTTTCTCGTAGCTCACCAATCGCTTTCCTAAAATCATCTCCTCCACCAACGACATCCAAACCACCTTCAGTAGTTACTTCCTCTCGCTTTTCAGGTACTAGAGTTACTACTTCAGGCTGGATTTCAATTGCAAACTTCAGCATTTCTGCAGTTTTTGCCATTTCTAAATTTAGAACAGTCTGAACAGTCTCTCTCAAAACACGAACATCCCGATCCTGAATGTGACGCCGATCTTCGCGTAAATGAACGGTAATGCCGTTTGCACCAGCAACTTCAGCCAAGCCAGCCGCAGTTACGGGGTCTGGTTCAGAGGCACGTCGAGCCTGCCTCACAGTAGCGACATGATCCACATTCACATGCAAAGAGATCATAAAATCCTTTCAGGGTTCAGTAGAAGAGGGATTTGGAGTTGTCAGTCCTTCAACCAAGCGTTGATTTTCCTGTTTTTCGGAGTCAGAAAGTGGAGTTGACTTGACCCACAGAGAGATAATTGGCCACTGCTGCAATACGCTAACTTGCCTTGGAACAACTGGTTTAGGCGTGATTTGATAGCTGCCCGGAACATACTCAAGCAAGTCTAATGTCCCGTATACGTCACTGCTATTGAGCGAATTCACTACTTCAGGTGGACCTTCGAGAAACAAGTTGAAGGTACTCGGATTAATTAGTGAAACATATTCGGAATTTCTAAAGTATATAGGTACATTGTCAAAGCGTTTCTTGACGGGTAAAGCTCCCAACGTGATCTTCGCACTGTAATAATCAATCCCCTGATTCACGATCTGAAATTCTTGAGAAGGCAAATCAATTTTGACCAACATGTCGATGGAACTGTCTAGATTATTCAGATCAATCTCTCTGGTCATCAACTGCGAGAGTGGATCCAGCAGGCGTTTAGGGCCACGAATTTTAGCAGTTGGGGGAACAATCTCAATCTGCTCCAAAAGATAGCCCGCACCCAGTTGTCCACTGTAGCGTGCTTGAAGAGGAAGCTCTTTTTCGATCAACTCTTCAATTACTAACTCTACCTGATTAGGTGCAATTCTCTCAATATCCAGTGGGACAGGGGTTTGTAGATTATCTGCTTCAACAGGAAATGTATAAGTTCCAGGACGCGCTGTTTCCAGGTCGAGTAGCATCCGGATTTCCGCAGGATTCAGAGAGCTACTTCGGCGCTGGCTTACCATGGCAGCGACATTGACTTGGGTTGGGTTCACTGACACCTGTAGCATTGGTGGCAGATTCGTGAAGATGATGGGAGCGAAAAAGCTGACTTGAACCGGTTTTTCCTCTTGTTTAGCGAGGAACCAAACAGTTAAGGCTAGTACAATCGCGAGGACCTTGAAAGGCAGATTGTTCCGCATGCCAACTTGGAATCGAACTTGGTTATGAAGAAGCTGCGGAATTCGGTGATGATTCTTCTGTTCGACCAATGGAGAGACTGTCGTCAAGGAGAATATCTTCTTCAGCAGATAATTTCTTTGTTTTGATTGAGGATGTCTTGCCACTGAGCAAGCTGAATAGCATTTGCTTTAAGTCTACCTCACTTTCTCTCATAAGCTGACCTTGAAAACCAAGGCTAATCTCCTTCCGTTCCTCTGAGACAATCAAGACCACAGCGTCAGTTTCTTCTGTCAAACCCAAAGCTGCTCTATGTCGTGTGCCCAACATTGTTGAGAGATTTTGATTCATAGAGACTGGCAAGATGCACTTAGCTGCGACCAGGTCCCCCTTGCGACCCAATATCACGGCACCGTCGTGCAACGGCGATGTTGGATGGAAGATACTCAGTAAAAGGCTTTCGCTGACAAGACCATTAATTGGAGTCCCACGGTCAGTAAAATTCCGGAGCCCCACTTCCTTTTCAAAAACAACCAAAGCTCCAATCTTACGTCTAGCCATGGTCCGACAGGCTGCAAGAACTCTTTCTGCAACATCTTGCTGTTGAGCTCGGTTATCCCGAAAAAGAGTAATTAACCCAAACTGAGCCAGTGCGTTCCGGATATCTGCTTGAAACAAAACAACTAGCACCAGTACCAATGAATTTGCCAAGTTATCCATCAGCAAACCGGTAGCATCAAGCTGGAGAAACCTAGCCACCAAATAGAGCACCAGCAGGATGATCATCCCCATCAACATCGGGATAGTCCTCGTGCCCTTTATCAGAAGTAGAATGCGATAGAAGAGGATGGAAAGCAGTAGGATATCAATCAGATCCTGCCAACGAAGTGGTACCAGACTCCAAAAATCCATTTGGTAAGCTTTCCTCGGTCAGTTGATGGCAGGTGGGTTTTTTAGAGTTTCACGAACTAGATTCCCATCGATCGTTTCGGTCTCAATTAGTTGTTCTGCCAAGTAGTCTAGCACTCGTCGATTTGTTTCCAGCAGGTTGAAGGCTCTTTGATAGGAATCATGCAGCAGGCCCCGTATTTCTGTGTCGATCATCTTGACAGACGCATTGCTAAACCACTTGTGCTGGAGCATATCCCGCCCGAGATAAGCGTTGCGCTCCTCGGAATAAGTCAACGGTCCGAGTTCTTCACTCATTCCCCATTGGCAAACCATTTTTCGGGCAATCTCAGTAGCTTTTTTTAGATCGTCAGAAGCCCCGGTTGTGAAGCGATTAAAAACTAGATGCTCTGCTGCTCTGCCTCCCATGATCATAGCTAGTTGTCCAACCAATTTTTTCTTTGAGTAGCTATGATGATCTTCGGATGGTAAGAGTTGGGTCAGCCCCAGCGCTCGTCCTCTTGGAATAATAGTAACCTTGTGAACAGGATCCACTTCAGGAATTGCAGCTGCCACAATTGCATGGCCAGCTTCATGGTAAGCTGTCGTACGCTTTTCATCATCGGTAATTAAAAGGCTACGCCGCTCAGCACCCATCAAAACCTTGTCTTTAGCGTATTCGAAATCGCCTGTATCAACTTGAGGTTTGTCATTGCGAGCTGCCCACAAAGCCGCTTCGTTTGCGAGATTAGCTAGATCTGCTCCCGTAAATCCAGGTGTCCCACGTGCGATGGATTGCAGGTCAGTGTCTGAAGATAGGGGTATTTGCTTAGTGTGAACTTTGAGAATGCTTTCACGGCCACGCAAATCTGGAGTTGGAACAACCACATGTCTGTCAAAACGACCAGGCCTCATTAGTGCTGGGTCCAGCACATCCGGTCGGTTTGTTGCTGCTATTACAATAATTCCCTCATTTGGAGCAAAGCCATCCATTTCAACAAGGAGTTGGTTGAGGGTTTGCTCTCTCTCATCATTACCTCCTCCGAGCCCTGCACCCCGAGCTCTTCCTACTGCATCGATCTCATCTATGAAAATGATGCATGGCGCATTCTTTTTCCCCTGCTCGAAAAGATCGCGAACACGACTCGCACCAACACCGACAAACATTTCCACAAAATCGGAGCCACTGATACTGAAGAAGGGGACACCGGCTTCGCCAGCGATTGCTTTCGCTAATAACGTTTTTCCAGTCCCGGGATCTCCCATCAAAAGTACACCTCTTGGAATTTCCCCACCAAGATCCCGAAACTTATCTGGATCTGATAGAAAATCAACGATTTCTCCCAACTCATCTCGGGCTTCATCGATTCCCTGAACATCCGAAAAAGTAATCGGATTATCCTTCTTCTCCGTTACTTGAGTTCGGATCTTTCCAAAACTCATTGCGCGATTGCCTCCACCTTGCATCTGTCTCATGAAAAAGATCCAAATCCCAATAATTAACAGCATTGGGAACCAACTATTCAGAATTGCCAGAAACACGTTACCGCGCTCTGGAGGACTCACTCGAATTCTAACACTGTTCTCACGAAGATTTTGGTACAAGCCAGGATAATCAGGAACCTGTGTTTGGAAGCGTTGGTTACCGTCTGTAATGCCGATTACATTGTTACCTTGAGCAACGACTTCCAAGACAGACCCCGTCTCTACCTTATCCATGAATTCCGTAAAAGAAATTCTCTGTTCGTTTCCAGAGCGAGAACCCATCATGTTGAAAAGAATCATCATCACCAGACCGATTATCAGCCATATTCCCAAACTACGAATCATTGAATTCACCGTTTCATCTCCATTAACATTTAGAACTGTAAAGAATTAGGATCCATTTTGGGTTTGCAATTTTTTTGGCGCAAACGGATCTTAACTAAAGTAGTTATCTTAGCAGATAAATGAATTATTCCAGCGTTTTTTTAATACTTTGATGCTTTCATACTTGTCATCGAACTGCAAGGTACGACACCCCGCAATGCAAGGCCCAGACATCGGATATCAATTAGCCGAGAGAATAGCCTCAGCATGAAACACATCCCTCAATCTTATCCTCTCGATCTTGGAAACGTTGGCGTCCTGTTGAGCGACTCTATCCAACAAGAAGAGATTGGTCTGCAGATCTGCGAAATCTTGAATGCAACCGATATTCAGGCCCATTTACTTGGTTGGGATTCAGATGCACCCATACCACTGGATATGCTAATCACTGTTGGTGGCGACGGGACAGTACTCTATGCACTCAGTCACTTTCCAAATTGTCCTGTTTTAGCCATCAACTTTGGCAATGTTGGATTTCTCACTGCGAGCAATCGCGGGGACTTGGGGACTGCTCTGCAGCAGGTGCTGAGCGGTCAGTATGTAATCAGCCATCGATCCATGATTTGTTGTGAGCACCCAAATGGTCAACTGCATGCCGTCAATGAGATTGTCCTGAAAGGTACAACTCGAATGCTAACGGTCGATCTATCAATCAATCAAAAAGGCATCCGAAGAATCCGTGGGGATGGAGTCATCGTTGGGACAGCAACTGGGAGTACAGCGTATTTGATGGCTGCTGGTTCTCCGATCGTCATGCCTGAATTGCGCTGTATGATCATCACTGGTTTGAATGAATATGATTTCCGTTCTCGCCCTCTGGTCGTGACTCATGATTCCCTAGTTTGCTTGGAAGTCAGCAAGGAAACTCGTGAGACGGACATTTTCCTAGCTGCTGACGGTGGTGAAAAAATTCCATTGAAATTGGGTGATAAGATTATCATTAGAGAGTCTGTCCGTCAGGCTAAATTGATTTTTAATGATTCAAACTACTTTTTTCATAATCTATCTTCTCGCCTATCTTGGTAACACTTTAATGAAGGCAAAAGTATTTTAGAACATGAGATCTCTTCGCTGGTTACGACCATATCGCTGGCCATTATTTGTATCTATCCTACTTCATGTTGGATTCTTAATATTGCTCATAGGGACTCAACCAGCTTCTGGCAGTAATCGCAGAACCATCGTTCCTCTCTTGTCACTTAATTCAATCCCCGAACTTGGAAAAAGTCAGCCCAAGCGTCCCTTGTCCAAGGAGCAACCTAAGAAAAAAACAAAGACTAAGGAATCCAAGAAAAGCACGGTCAAGGAAACTAAAGAAGATAAAAAAGGCCCGAAGCCCCCCCCCCCAAACCACAAGATAACAGCTTGGCAAAGGCTAACAAAAAAATGGAAGAGATATTGGACAAACCTCAGAATTTTGAGTCCCAGACAGCAACTAAGCGATTATCTGAAGAAAAAACTGACACAACCAAAACTTCCGTTCAGCCTTCACTCACGGAACTTCCTGTACAAAAACAGATTAGTAAAAGTTCATCCCCAGCCATAACAAAGAATTTACCCAAAATTGTTACCAGAAGTGGTTCCAACTTATTGCAAAATAATAAAAAATTAGCTGCAATCATTTCATCCGCTTCCCAACTTCCAGCCAAAGCACCTCCTGTTACCTCTTTACCCAAGCTCATTGAAACCAATCTCTTTGAATTACTGGCTGGTACAGAGTTAGTTCCTATCGGTGCTCCAACCCTAATGTTAGCAATGCAGGCTGCTCCAACAAGCGAGCAATTGAATGACCAGGAGGCTTTGGCCTACTCTGCGCAAATCAACAATGTTATTCTGGCCCTATGGGATGTTCCCTTTCACCTGGTTGACAGCAATTTGACGGTAGTAGTGCGTTTTACGGTGCAGCCCAACGGAAAAGTCATGAAATATCGAGTGGAAGATCTCTCCGGTAACAAAGCTCTCGATAATTCAGTACTTACTCTGATTCGTGACTTGCGGATGTTTCCACCTCTTCCAGATTCATACACGCTGCCTATTTATGAATTTGGCATTCGCTTCAGTCCAAAGCAGTTTCAATTCTGATCATGATGATCCTTCGCAGTATCCTGCTTTTCTTAACTTTATCTGGTATCTCAGGGAATTCACATGGAGTGGACTATTTTGATGTAAATAGCCCAAGGTTTCGGCCATTACAGGTTGCCTTGGTGACCAACCCTCCCGGAGTAAACAGCAAAAACCTTTATAATGCGATTAGAGAGAATCTTGAGCGGACTCTATTCTTTAGTGTAGTTGATCCTGTAGTTGCAGCTGCCAGCGAGCTTGCCTTCATTTGGGATTTGCAACTGAGTAATCAGCACCAAACAGTGCAGGGGATTCTAAAAGATCTTAAAGAACAACGCATTCGCAAAAATTTTGAGATCAGCATCAAGAAAAGTGATCTGCAGCAAGCTGCTCGCGAACTCTCTGACCAAATGATTCAGGAAGTTCTTAATGTTCCTGGTTTAGGTCAAAGCCAGATTGCCTACACTGCAAAGCCACTAGGAAGTAATAAGCAGATTCGCCTTATCGACTTTGATGGTAAAGTGGATGAAAGATTCTCTTATGAATTAGGAGCTTCAAACCTCGCACATTGGTCACCAGATGGCCAAATCCTTCTTTACACCCACTTTACAACGACCTCTACAGAATTAGCTCTGCAACCGGTTGATCGTCCCCGGGCTAGACTGCTGCGATTCCCAAGAGAAATTCAACCGATGGGAGGATCCTGGGGGCCTGATGGAGAAGAGATCCTGGTTACCGTAATGAAAGAAGGGAATGCGGACATCTTCCGGTATCAGTTAAAAACTGGTGAGATGTTTCCTCTAGTCAAGTGGCCAAGCCTGGAAACCTCTCCAGCATGGTCACCCGACGGTCAAACAATAGCTTTTGTCTCTGATCGTCAGAGATTTCGACAACCCAGAATTTACCTTTATGATATTGAAAGTCGGGAGGTAAAGAGCCTGCCTTTTCAAGGTAAATACTCCACCGCGCCTCGATGGTCCCCGAATGGTCGTCAGTTGCTTTTTGAAGCCCAACAAGAAAAATATTTTCAGATTTTTAAATACAACCTCGACACCGATCAGATTCAACAACTTACCTTTGGCCCCTTCAATTCTGAGCAGCCTGACTGGTCACCTAATGGACAGCAAATCGTCTTTAGTTCAAGACGTGGAGGAGTCCACAAACTTTATTTTATGTCAGCTTATGGAGGTCGCACAATTCGTGTCACCAATCAGCCAGCTGGGGTTGCGGAAACAGCTCCAGCATGGAGCAAGTAGGTTTATATGAAGCGAACTCCACAAGTATTCATCATTCTTCTTCTTTTTGCGTCACTTCTTGGGTATTCTTCACTTGTTTCAGCACAATCGAATCTCGGTGCTCAAGTGGCAGAACTGCAAGCAAACTTGGAGCGGCAAGATAAGATTCTTAAGACTCTTCAAGGATTGACAGCTGAACAAGCAAGGACGCAAGGCGAATTAAAGCGTCTTCCGCTTGCAGTCGAAGACCTTGATGAAGTGCAGAGAGATATTCGGGTGATTGCGGAGAGCCTTCAGCAACTTCAGAGGGAGGTCGATGATCTTAGGCGAGATCTGAAACAAGCCAAGCTTACACCGGTACCAGCGAGCCAAAAATCTGGTGGTGAGCCACTGGTCATTGGACTACTCGCTCTACAATCAGGAGACATTAACCGGGCTGTTGACCAACTGCAACCTCTGTTGACTGGTAATAACGATTATCGTAAGGATGATTTGCTGATGGTTTTGGGGAATGGTTTTTTGCAAAGTGGTTATCCAGAACAAGCCGCCTCTCACCTGAGCACACTGGTTCGTACTTTTCCACAAAGCCAACATTTACCATCAGCTCTTTTCTCACTAGGACAGGCGTTCGGAGACATGCGGGATGAATCTCGCAAATATACCATCTGGAAAGCCTTGATTGAAGAGTATCCGAACCACCCGATGGCCCTCAAGGCAACTCGATCTCTGGAAGCCATTCTCCGTTGATGCGTCGCTCTCCCCTTGCTCAGAAACTCTGGGACACGCTAGCAAAAGCTGAAGTCTCTCTTCAAAGCCGCTTCCTAATATGTGTTAGTGGGGGAAGCGACTCGATGGCACTTCTACACCTCTTCAAAGAAATTATTCCTTCTTCTCATCTCCACATTCTGCATTGCAACCACGGAGTACGAACTGAAGCCCACCATGATGCAGTCTTTGTTGGTGAACAGGCCAAATTGCTCCAAATTCCCATCCATCTACGCATCCACGCAGGCTTGAAGCAGTTACCCAGTGGTTTTCAAGCTGCCGCTAGAGAATGGCGACGTCAGGAAGCTGAATGTCTCTGTAAATTGCTGAAACTTTCTTTCATTGTGCAGGGCCACCATAGGGAGGATCAATTAGAAACTCTCTTACATCGAATTTTGCGCGGAACACACCTGAGCAAT
Organism: SAR324 cluster bacterium; assembly: GCA_029245725.1. Taxonomy (NCBI): domain Bacteria; class Deltaproteobacteria; species SAR324 cluster bacterium. The sequence continues at coordinate 10,648 of JAQWOT010000235.1, forward strand.
TTACAGGGAATAAAGGTGAAGCAAGGACACTGGCTCCGTCCTCTCCTTGGCTTCACAAAGCTCGAACTCAGAAATTATCTCCTCCAGTATGCTCAAATCTGGAAAGAGGACCCAAGCAATGCCGAAAGCAAGTACACTCGAAATTATCTGAGGCATGAGGTGATCCCCAAACTGCAACAAGTTGCTGGGGGAGCATTGGGACAAAGGCTCCAAGAACTCTCCCTACAAAGCTTAGCTTTGCAGGAACACCTTCAAGCAGAACGAGAAAATATCTGGACAAAAGTATGTATCCAAGACACCGATGTCCTAAAGATCCGTAACCTAGAATTAATCCGATTGTCTGACCTTGTATGTTGGGAGATTCTTCATCACTGGTTAAAAATGAATCACCTTAATCCCAGTTTTGAGCGATTGCAGGGTTTAGCCAAACAGGTCAAAAAATCACCACGTACCCCCTGGTGCTGGCAGATTGGAAAGGGTTGGCAAGTTAGATCCAAAAGCAGCCAGCTCATCCTTGAAAAAATCGTTGAAGCTTCAACAAAAATACCGCGTGATTAGATTTAGCCTACAGGCTTGAACTCGATTCTTCCATTTCTCAATTGAACATTGAGTTTCTGCCCATCTTTGATGGTTCCTGAGAGAAAAGCTCTTGCCATGGGAGTCTCCAGTTCCTTCTGAATTGCTCGTTTAAGCGGACGTGCTCCGTAAAGTGGATCAAATCCTTTTTCTCTCAGAAATTTCATTGTGTCTGGGCTCATCTCTAGTTCAATTCTGCGCTCATCTAGTCTCTTCTGTAATCTCTTCAACTGGATCTGCACAATTTCCAGCAAATCTTCTTGTTGCAGAGGATTAAATACAATCGTGTCATCGACCCGATTGAGGAACTCAGGACGGAAGTGCCCGTTCAACTCGGCCAGGACAGACTGTCGAATGGATTGGAAATCCACTTTGTTAAGGGTCTGCTCCATGATCCTTGTGGAACCGAGATTGGACGTCATCAGAATAAGTGCATTGCGAAAATCTACGGTCCTGCCCTGAGAGTCTGTCAGTCGACCATCCTCCAAAATCTGTAGTAAAATATTGAAGACATCGTAATGGGCCTTTTCAATCTCGTCGAAGAGAATCACACTATAAGGTCTCCGACGAATCGCTTCGGTCAACTGACCTCCTTCTTCGTAGCCCACATAGCCTGGTGGAGCTCCGATCAGTCGAGCCACAGCATGTTTTTCCATATACTCAGACATATCGATTCGCACCATGCTTTGCTCATCATCAAAGAGAAACTCTGCTAATGCGCGGGCCAGTTCAGTCTTACCCACTCCAGTTGGCCCAAGAAAAATGAAACTCCCGAGGGGTCGTTGTGGGTCATTGATTCCGGAACGTGCTCTCAAAACCGCATCTGAAACCGTCTCAATCGCTTGATGCTGTCCCACTACACGCTGTTGTAAATGTTCAGGAAGGCGTAGCAATTTTTCATGTTCACTTTCCAGCATTCTACTGACAGGAATTCCAGTCCATCGAGCCACAATCTCAGCAATGTCATCACTGCTGACTTCTTCACGTAAGAGTTGGTTCTGATGCTGCTCCGCAACCATCTGGGCTTGTCTAAGCTGATTATCCAGATCTCTCAAAACTCCGTATTCCAATTTGGCAGCTTCTTCCAAATTGTAGTTTCGCTTTGCCTGTTCAATTGCAAGTCGGGTTTCCTCGAGTTGCTTTTTAAAATCGTTCAAGGATTGCAATGATTCTTTTTCCTTACTCCATTGCAGCGTTAGGGTGTCCATTTTGTTCTGCAAATCTGCCAACTCACGACTGAGAACCTCGAGACGCTGGATAGAGGCTGAATCCTCTTCTTTCTTCAAAGCTTCTTTTTCAATTTCGAGTTGCAGAATTCTTCTCGAAATTTCATCCATCTCTGCTGGCATTGAGTTGATCTCAACTCTAAGTTTTGCAGCAGCTTCATCCATCAGATCGATAGCTTTATCAGGCAGAAACCTATCCGCAATATAGCGATTGGAAAGGGTAGCTGCTGCAATTAGCGCGTTGTCCTTGATCCGGACTCCGTGGTGAATTTCATAGCGTTCTTTCAGACCACGCAAAATTGAAATAGTGTCTTCAACGGTTGGTTGATCGACCAAAACTTGCTGAAACCGACGTTCCAGCGCAGGGTCTTTTTCGATATTTTTCCGGTATTCATCCAGCGTGGTTGCCCCAATACAATGTAATTCACCCCGGGCTAGCATCGGCTTCAGCAGATTACCAGCATCCATAGCACCTTCTGTCTTCCCAGCTCCGACTACTGTGTGTAATTCATCTATAAACAGAATGATTTCACCATCAGATTTTTGCACTTCCTGAAGAACAGCTTTCAGGCGTTCTTCAAATTCACCCCGATACTTAGCACCGGCAATCAAGGCTCCCATATCCAGGGATACGATACGTTTATCTTTCAAGCTATCTGGAACATCATTACGAACAATTCGTTGGGCCAAACCTTCCACAATTGCAGTTTTACCAACTCCAGGTTCTCCAATTAGCACAGGATTATTCTTTGTGCGACGTGATAGAACCTGGGTAACTCTACGAATTTCATCATCTCTTCCAATCACCGGATCCAGCTTGCCTTCCTGAGCTTGCTTGGTGAGATCCTGCCCATATTTTTCTAAAGCTTGGTAGGTTTCTTCAGGGTTTTGTGAATTAACCCTTTGATGGCCTCGAACTTCTTCCAATGTCTTACGAACTTTCTCCTTTGTAATTCCACAGTCTGCCAAAAAGCTCCCGGCACTACCCTTCTTACCCTCACCCACCAAAGCTAACAGCAGATGCTCGACGCTGATGAAGGAATCCTTCATCTTCTTAGATTCTTCTTCAGCATTGACGAGGACCTGATTTAGTTCTCCTGAGCCACTGACTTGCTTTGCGGAGGATCCACTGAGAGTAGGTAACGCATCTAACTTTTTTGTGAGCTGCATCTGAAAAGTGGGTAAAACAATTTCCATCTTCTCCAACAATCGCGGAATCAGACCATTTTCTTGAGCAACCAGTGTTTGCAGAAGGTGAATACTGATAATCTGAGTGTTTTGCCTCCGAATCGCTTCATTCTGAGATGCCTCTAGGGCAAGCAAAGATTTTTCTGTGAATTTTTGCGGATCCATAAAATTCTCCAATAATTCATTAATTGTTAGCACTCATATTATTTGAGTGCTAACAAAAAAACAAGCGTTGCTTTTGGTCACCAGTTCTCAAGTCGAAGAGCATTATTCAAAATAAATTTTTCTCAAATTTTGAGGTAGTTTATCTACGGCCCATCCACAGAGGTCATGAATTGATCATAGCCTGTCATCTCAACGTACCCTATGCCTTGTATGGGTTGTCCATTCTGAGTGCCTTGCACACGAACTGATCCTTCCCAATAGGAAACCGTAGTTTCTAATTCCTGGTCACTCATTCTAGGTAAAATTTCCAGATCAAGGTTTTCAGAAGCTAGCTTCAAGGTCCACCCAGCGGGATAGGATGCTCCACTCTTAGGGCTTTTCCAAAATTCAACAACCCGGAGGGCTACTTCTTCAAAGTTCAGATTTCGACTTTCTCCATTTGGATTGACCAATTTGCCTGAACTTTGTTTGTCCGGTTTTCCTTCTTTATCTCGCAGTTGATAATACATCAAATCTGTCCCATCGTTCAGTTGCAATGCGAACCAGTCCCAGCCTACTTGGTTTGATTCAAGGACACTTGTACTCCACTCACGATCCAGCCAACTTGAGCCAGTAACATCAAAAGTTCCTTGAGGAGTTGTCACTTCACCACTCGCAATCATTCGAGTGAAAGAATAGTAATAAGAGGCATTGCCCGGTTCTTTCCCTTTCTGGCTCAGTCCCTGATTTCCCTGAAGTACCAATGGCTTACTTGGAGTTACTTCTAGATTGATTCCAAATTCTTCCGTCTTAGCAAGTAGTTGCCATTTCATCGGATCGTTACCAACTCCTTTGATCTCCCAATCATCTAACCAAATTTTTAGAGGCTGTGCTTCTACTCCAGCCAAACCCAAAGCAGCACGTTGAAAGCGTTCAGCGTGGTAAAAGCGATCTTCCTGAATATCAGAAAGAGCTAAGTGCCCCATAAAGAGCTGGTTGGATCTCCAAGGTGAAACTGATTGTTTTGGAAGTTCTGGCACCAGCGAATTTCGAAACAAGGTAACTTGAAAACCGAATGGATGCCCGACTTCACTCTGCAGATTCCCAGTAAAATACCACCACTCATTGCGAAATTCTGGATGATCAGCGTGATCACTGGGAAATGAAAAAGACCTTGGCTCCAATGCACGTGCATAGCCAGATACATCTCCACCCCCCAATGCCTCTGCCACATTTAAGTTGCTGTTACTCTGTATTGGCAGATCTCGTTGATGAAGTGCGTACCAAGAGAACCCAAGGAGAGTAAGAAAACCGCAGAAAACCAAAATCAATTTGTAGTATCGCATTCACCTCATGAAATGAAAGTAAGGGCGTTGTCACCAAAAATTATGGGATCTTGATCTGAGAGAAAAGTCTAAGAATGTTTAGTGTAAGATAAAATAATGAATGAAAATAGGTAACTATATTTGGTAACAGTAGATAAGTGGATAAAGGAGGGAGAGCTTGTTAGATCTTCACTGACTGCATTTAAGCAAATTCTTGATTGGAAATCAGAACTTTTGAAAACCAGAGCAATTATTTAGCTGAAAGTGCTTCAGTTTAAAATCGGAAGGTGTTCTTGATAGATGGCTTGGAAGGCTTTGATTAGGTAATCTGTGTCAAGAGAACCACAAGTCTCTCTGATTGAGTGCATGGCAAGCATCGCAGCACCCACATCAACTGTTTCTACCCCAAGACGTGCTGCGGTGATCGGACCAATCGTGGAACCACAGGCCAGATCGGTGCGCATCACAAATTTTTGAACAGGGACATCACACTGATAACAGATTTGTTCGAACCAAGCTTCTGTCCTTGCCGAGGTAGCGTAACGGCCTTGAGAATTCCGTTTGATGACTGGTCCTTCATTCATTTGAGGAAAGTGATTTGGATCGTGCTGTTCTGCGTAATTAGGATGAACAGCGTGCGCCATGTCTGCCGATACAAGGATTGAATTGGCTACTGCACGTTCGTAGGCCTGTGGAGATCCAGTCTGCTCCGCCAGTCTTCTGATAACAAATTCCAGAAAAGAGGATTGAGCACCCTCCGTTGTTTGACTACCAATTTCTTCGTGATCGTAACAAACCAAAACCTGAGCCCATGGCATCGTAGAGTTGGAGTGACAAAGTGCCTGCAACCCTGTGAAGCAACAGAACAAGTTGTCCAGACGTGCTGAGGCAATGAATTCCAGATCTGGCCCCCAGCACTGAGCGGATTGTGTGTCATAAAGACTTAAATCCCAACTACGGATCTTGCTCACATCCAAATCCAATTCCTCTGCAAGCCAGAACTTCAGGGCATCTTCAGTTTCCCAGTTTTGACTCTTAGTCAAAATGGGTGGCAGGTGTTTTTGCTTATTCAGTTGTAGGCCTTTATCATTTACCTCACGATTCAGATGAATCGCCAGCTGTGGAATTCTGGCCAGTGGTTGCCTACAGAGAAGAGGATAAGTCTTCAGCCCATTTTCAGACTCAACGAAGATCCTTCCTGCCAAAGACAAATCTCTGTCAGTCCAAGTCCCTAACAAAACTCCACCATATACCTCTACTCCCAGTTGACGGTAGCCACTACGGATAATATTTGGATGGGGCTTGAGCCGTAGATTGGGGCTATCGGTATGGGCTCCAACAATATGGGCTCCATGATCTGGGAGAGATTCTCCCTGAATCCAAGCAACAATACTTGTTTCACCCCGAGTGACGTAGTATTTTCCACCCTGCTCCGTCTCCCAAAGCTGGCTTTCTCGCAACTCAAGGAAGCCACTGTCTATGAGTTGATGCTTGATTGACTGAACTGCATGGAAAGGCGTCGGAGACAAATTCAAAAATTGGAGCAAGTTCGAAACGGTTGACATAAAAATTACAGGGCCATTGCGACTAAAATAATCAGTAAGTAGATACCAAACATGATTGTGGATTTTGTCTTGGTAAGTGTGTAGTTATCACTCCAGAAGAGATAGATTGCCAACGCAGTAGCCCCGACCAGCATATACACTAATTCGATCTGCGGTAAATTCACTGGAGTAACGGACCCGGTCAACACCAAAGCAAGTAGGATTGGGACACTTAGGCAAATACAAATATCAAAAATATTGCTTCCGAAAACATTGGATATTGCAGCATCGTAATTACCCCTTTTCGCGCTCAGAACAGAAAGTACCGTATCTGGCACCGAAGTCCCGGCTGCGATCACAATGAAGCCCATGATCACGGCATCAATACCAAGAAGATCACCAAGCTGGATGGAGGCCTCAACCAATATGTGCGAGGCTAAGCCCATTACCAGCATCATTCCTAAAATCCACTTCCATGCGTGAGGTTCGTCCCGAATTTCCAGTTCAGATTCTTCTTCCTCTTCAACACTAGCCTCAGTTTCTGCTGGAACACTCACATTATTGTCCTCTTCAGCCAAATTTCTTTTGTGTTTGCGATAATCAATGTTTAACCAAAAAATATAGCCCAAGTAAGCGAGGATAAATAATGCAGCAACACCAAAACCCCAAGCATTTGGGAATGCCAAAAGAGCTACGAGCAATAAAATGACCACGCCAAAATACATTAAACTGTCTCTCCACACCACCTCCTTACCAATTTTCATTGGCCCTTTTGCAACTAGGCCTGCAGCAGCTGGAATGATTAAGACATTGTAAAGTGCAGAACCTACAATTGATGAAATACCTACTTCCGCTCGCCCCAATAAAATCACAGCAATTATAGCAACACAAAATTCTGGGAATGAACTCGCAATAGCATCAATCACTGCAGCTTTAATAGATTCAGGGAGTTTGTGCTTCTCCTGAACGTAGTCTGCCGCTGGCTGAAAAAAATCTCCCGCTCGCCAAATAGCAATAGAAGCGAAAACAATTAGACTCACCCACAAAAGAAACGATACTGGCCAAATTTTAAGCCCCACCAGATACAGGATAGCCAAGGCCATGATCACCACCGTTAGGTTTGCAACATGGTGGTAAATTCCCCCACCAAAGAAAAAGCGCAGGGGCTGGACAAGGTTAAAATTCATTGTGATCTCTGAGAAGAATTGTTCGAAGAAGAGCTTTGCAAAACACCCTCACTACCCTCACGTAATCGCCGAAGATTATCGCGATGGCTATACAGAAGTAGGAGACTCAAAGCAAACTGAATTGCACTTAAATCCCATGTTGGGAATTCCCACACCATGCCTGGCAAAACTAAGCTCACAGGCGGCAATACACAAAGCATCACGATTGCGGAGAAGCTTGATATTTTTTTCCAGGCAAACATCAGCAACCACGTTCCCATGCCAACTAAAGCTAAAGGATAATAAACAGCCAGCAGTGTTCCAATTTGACACGAAATCCCCTTACCACCCTTGAAGCGCAGAAAAATTGGGAATACATGTCCAAGAACTGCGAAAGCTCCAACAAGCATCAGGGTTCCCAATGCAGGTTCGGGCGTTGACTCTTCCACCAGCAGCGCATCTGCTATCAAAACAGCAAGCCACGCTTTACCGAAATCAAGTATAAATGTTAGCGCTCCCGGTAATTTTCCACCGACTCTCATTACATTGGTCATACCAATGTTTCCACTACCTTGCTGGCGGACATCAATACCTAACCAGAACCGGCTAATCAATAGTCCAAAGGGGATGCTCCCAAGAAGATAAGCTATCAGGAGAGAAATGAGGAGGGACATTTTAATTGGCTTCTAAAACGGTGGAAAAACCGCTGGAGTGCTTGAAAAAATTTGATTTTCAAGCACTCCAGTGATCACATACCTCGTCTGCCAACTCAATTTCAACTTTTCAGTTCGAGATCTCCCATGAGGCTGTCATCAACGGCGAAATCGAAATCTGGTTCCAGTTCTAGTGGCGGACTTGCTTCAGGAGAATTGTTTGTCTCACCTTCTTTAGTTTGCTGCGGGGCTGGTCCAACCGGAGCAGGTTGACTCATAGGTGTTGAACCAAGTTGAGCTCCATACGGATAGGATTGAGCCTGCCTACGCTGCAACTGTGCCGGACTCGGCACAAGTATCGCTGCAGTCAGCAACAGCAGCGCAAAAGCGAAACACCCACAATAAATGAGACCGTTAAAGTACAGATCGTACTTTTGCTTATCAAGATAATAAGTTACGGTTTCAAAACCACTATAAGTTTGATAGCTGACCTTACCCATACCACTGTAAAAGTAGTACATTCCGAAGGCCATCATTCCAAGTGTTGCTAAGAAACCAATCGTGTAGAGATTGGAGTAAGTTTGATTTTCAGGCATATGCCCTTTTGATGACTTAAAGCCCAAGGCGCAGCAGTCCTCATCTCGTCACAGAGACTGGGCAAACTTATTGCACTTTGGACAGAATCTAGCTCCAAATTCTTAAAGAATTTATGGAGCCAAGTTTTTGCCTTAATTGACCTATCGGCTGTTTAAAACAAAACTTGAGTCCTTTTTTCGATTGCCTCTCTGGACTTCTTGCTTTAGCACTATTATTTAGCTTCTATCTCCCCGGGACGAGCCCGGCAATTCATCAACGACCGAAGTCCACATCAACATGACAGACAAATTTCAGGATAAATCTCAGGTCATTGAAGCTGAGTTAACCCCCCAAGACGAAGAATTTCTTAAAGAAATCAATCTGCAGATTCTAAAATTCCTTGAGAAAGACGAAGAAATTTTAGAATTTGACCCGATGAACTCCTACCAACGTAGGCTCGTACATCAGATGGGCTCGTTATATCAACTCAGCAGTAAATCTGTGGGTAGCCGAGATGAGCGTTATGTCTGTTTGCTCAAATCACAATCGCTTGGAGAAATTCTGGCTGCACCAGAAAAACCAGAAGAGTCCCAAGATCTAGCTCCCCGAAGCGGAGTAATGATTGATAGAGGCAATGAAATCTTTTATTGCCGCCCCGGTCAGAAGATTGTTTTAAGAGCCGATGGCAGCTTCGGAGTCCCGACTTCGGATAACACCATGAAAGTGTTGGATGAGAGAGAGATGGACAACGGTATGTTTCGAATTCAACGCAACCACTTGATTTGTCCTCAGGATGAGCAGTGGTGAGGACTGGAAGGAGTGGTCAAACTTTGGTTTGGCCTACTTAGGCGATGCTATCTTTGAGCTTTGGTGTCGCAAATATGCTTTGCAGAGAAGTCAAAGTGCCAGCAAGGTGCATCAGTGGGTGGTAGAGTTAGTACGCTGTCAAACACAATCAAAGCTGGTTTCTCTTTGGTACGGAATGCTGAATGAGGAAGAGCTTCAAGTTTTTCAACGTGGGAAGAACCAGAAACCACAAACACGGCCTAAGCATGCAACGGTTGAGGAATATCGAATGGCGACAGGCTTTGAATGTGTTATCGGCTATTGGCATCTTCAACAACGTGATCGGCTAAACGAAATGATGCATCTTCCAGAATCTAGAAAATTGATTGAGGCACACACTGCAGAAATCTAAATGAACGTTTACTTGACTGCATTATTGTTTATTTTGACGATTGGAGTCGTGACTTTTCCCCTTTTTTTTAGCCGAATCCAACGGCATGAACTCCAGAAAGACCAAGCAAATTTAGATACCGGTGAATCTGACGCACTATTGAGTGCACTCAGCGAATTGGAGGACGATTTTCAATTAGGACGGCTAAATAAAGACGAATATCAGCAGCAGAAATTTCGACTGCAGCGTCAATATTTGAAGCTTAAAGAAACCCCAGAAAACGGATGATGAGCCAGCTTCTGAAAAATTTGCGCCGGCCCTCCACTCTGCCAAATTCTAAGCAGAAGCGGGGAAAACAAACACATAATGCCAAGGAACGCGTCCTTTACATCTGGGGTTTGTTTAGCCCCCCCAAACCCTCCGCAGTTCAGGCTAAACAAGCAGACACTGAGATTCGTCCCATCTCAATGATGGGTCTACTTATCGGTTTTCTGCTGATTATGACTTTGGTGGGAGTGGTAGGTGATTACGGCGTGCTAGCCACCTCAAGACTCAATGACCAAGATTTCCGCTTGCGTCATGAAATGCAGGAAATGCGAGTTCAGGAGCAAGAATTGCTAGCGGAAGTCCAAGCTCTGCGAACAAGCTCGGAATACATCGATTTTCTAGCTCGGCGTGATTTGGGATTAGTCAAGTTGGATGAATTGATCTACTACTTACCCAAACACATCTCTCTGCCAAGAGAATCCTCCTACTTAGTCTTTCCTTCTAGTAAACACCCTCGTCGTCAAGTTGAGCGAGTTTTAGAGGCCTTACACCCTTTGGAAAATCGACCAGACACTCTGTTATCCACCAGTAATACAAACTCTCCCTTGAATGGGAAAGCTTCACAGTGAGCTAGTAATTTTTTCAAATTACCTCTAAGAACTCTCTCGTCTGGGTAACTGAGTCGTACGCAAAGACTTGCAGGTTGCTGACCCCCCAACTCTCCTGAAACGTCTTTCAACAACGGAATTAAGCGGTACGGGGCTTCATAAATCACCAAGGTGGTCTGCAAACGTTTCAGGCTTTGCAGGGCCTTTCGGCGCAACTCTGTCTTCCGGGGAAGAAAACCGACACAATAAAAATCCTGACAAGGCAGCCCACTGACAACTAATGCCGTCATCAGTGATGAAGGCCCGGGTAAAGACACAATTTCACCCTGGCTTGCGATGATAGCTTGGATCAAGCGATATCCGGGATCTGCAAAAACTGGAGTTCCTGCATCAGAAATTAATGCGAGCTGTTTGCCATCTTTCAGCAAATTAAGTAAATCCCTGATCTGCTCTGACTCATTGTGTTCGTTGAGGGTTCGTAGATTTTGTTGAATTCCGTGATGCTTGAGAAAACGGCTGCCGACCTTCCGTTCTTCACAAATCACTTCATCGACAGTTTTCAGAACTTCCAGTGCCCGTAAAGTAATATCACCCGCATTTCCAATTGGAGTTGGAACGAGAAAGAGTTTGCCCATGGACATAGGACCTAATTCACCAAAGGCTTTGGTAGTGGGAAACGGAGAGACGCCTTCTCAAACCTTATTGGCTCAATTTTGGGACAAAGTAGACTTGAGGATCGGAGCGGATGGTGGTGCAAATCGATTATTGTCGTTAGGGCTAACACCTGATTTTGTAGTAGGAGATCTGGATTCACTTACTGAAGCAAATCGAAAGCAATTTCAAGCTTCCCAGTTGCATCTGGTAACCGATCAAGAAACCAACGATGTTTCAAAAGTTCTTGAATTTTGTCATCATCAAGGGATCCAGGGTGTTCATCTCTTAGGAATGCAAGGGAACCGGACAGATCATTTCATGGCCTGCTTGGACTCTTGCTTTGGCTTCAGAAATCTGCTGGAAATCAGCATGTGGAGTGAGGCTGAGCGGATAGATCTTTCCACTGGGAGATGGTCTGCCGTGCTACCTATAGGTACCACAGTTTCCTTGATCCCAGCTTTTGGACCTGTGACTGAAATTACTAGTTGGGGCTTAGGTTATGCACTTGCTGGTCGAAGTCTGTGTCCTGGTCAGCCACCGTGTGGTGTTTCCAACCTGAGTGTTCAACCAGATGTCAGAATCAAATTTTCCGAGGGCACTTTGCTTGTTGTTACTCAACTAAAGCAAATCGAGTAAAATGGGGTATGGGATTTCAAGGTAGGTTCCTAAGAATTTGCTGAGAGTCGCTGCCTTGTTTTGCGAACAAAATCGACTAAAAAGACCAAGAACACCCCACCAAACAACCCTACAACCAACGAAAATGCTAGAATCAATCTAGAATTGGGTTTACTAGGATTTTCAGGAGGAATGGCACGATCAATAATTCGAACCAAAGGCTGTTGGCCTGACTTCAATAGTTCCAATCGTGATTGGTTCTGAGCAAATTGAATTCTCAACTTAGAAATTCCCCCTGATTCTCTTCCATCTTCAATTAACTTGCTATCTCTTTGATTATTGAATTCAGCCAGTTTTGCCTCCAATACTCCGATTAATGCTTTCATGCCCGTTATGCTTGCTGCATTAGGCTGTGTCTTTTCAAGTACACCCAACTCAATTTGACGATCAATCAAGCGCTGCTGAAGATTTTCCAAAACTAAAGGACTGACAGAGAATGAAGTCTCTCTTTCTGCTGAATTTACTTCAATAGATTTTTCTGCTCCCAATTGACTTAAGGATTGGCTCAGACTATCTATTTCGCGCTGTAAATCGACAATTTCTTGAGAGACCAAGTAATCATTGGCCCAACGCAATCCATCATTTGCTAGGCTTCTTGCCAGTTCTGGGTTGTGGAATTGGACTGTTAGTAATGTCAGTCCAGAGGATTTTTCAGTTTGAAATTCAAAAGTAGGATTTTTGGTATCTCCAATCAGTGAGGCAGCTGCAAATTCATCTGGGGAGAGCAAATCGTTCGGTAAGTCGTAGGTATCCGTCGTAGGATCATACAGATCTGTTAGAATCACAGGAGTCAAGCCTGTGCGATCAAGGAAAAAAGAGAGAAACTCAATTTTTTGAAACAGCCTGATTGTGCGCTGATTGAGGAATTCCTCTTCCAGATCGACTATTCTTCTTTCATGATTCTTTTGCTGAAGGTTGACCGTATTTAAGGGGATAACTTCGTAAGAAACTCTGGCTACATAGGTTTTCGGAGTCAACTCCAAATAAGACCAAGTACTAAGAAAAGCTATCAGGACGCTGGCTAAAAGTATCCACCCATTTCGCTTCAAACTAATTTGCAGCAATAAGAAATAGAAGTTGGTGCTTTTGGAATCTTGAGGATTGTATGGGTTAGGAAATGGGGTGACGTTGGAACTGGTATCCAAATCTTTGAACTGATCATTTTCTTGCTGCTCCAAGGACATATTTAATGACTGAACCTAGACTTTCTACTGAGAAGATCCATCTTGAATAATAATTCGATGGTAGCGCTTTTTTCCAGCCCTCAACAAAACTTCGCCCTCAACAAAATGCTCAACATTCAAAGTAGCCTCTAATTCTTCAATACGTTCCTGATTCAAGTAAAGACCGCCTTGCTGCAGTAAGCGTCTGGCTTCACTACGACTTGGGCATATTCCCACTTCCACAAATAAATCCAAAAGTAGGATACCTGCGGTAATTCGTGATTGGGTAATCTCAGTTGCGGGAACTTGGCTCCGATCTCCACCTCCCCCAAAAACTGCTTGAGCACCCTTTTCCGCTTTTCGGGCCTCTTCTTCACCATGTGCCAAACTTGTGGTCTCAAAGGCCAACACTGCTTTGGCTTTGCGAATATCTGCCCCCTCCAACTGCTCCAATTCCTGAATCTGTTCTTGTGGCAAATAAGTGAACAGTCTTAAGCACTTAGCCACATCGGCATCATCAAGATTGACCCAGTATTGGTAGTATTCGTAGGGTGAAGTTCTTGTTGGGTCCAACCAGATAGCACCAGATTCAGTTTTGCCCATCTTCTTACCACTGACAGTAGTCAACAATGGATATGTAAAACCGTATGCTTCGTGCTGGTCAACTCTTCGAATCAGGTCCACCCCAGAAATAATATTCGCCCATTGATCATCACCCCCGAGTTGTAGGGAGCAGCCGTAACGTCGCTTCAATTCTAGAAAGTCATAAGCTTGCAGGAGTTGGTAGTTGAACTCTAGAAAAGAGAGGCCTGTTTCCAGACGAGCCTTGTAGGTTTCGAACGAAAGCATCCGATTTACTGAAAAATGACGACCAATTTCTCGTAGAAAATCCAAAAAGTTTAGGTCCCGCAGCCATTCCGAATTATTAATTTGTAGATTTTCTTCATCAAATCTGAGAAAGCGTCTAAATTGAGGACGAATGGCTTCGATATTTTTCTGAAGTTGCTCTTCTGTGAGCATCTTGCGCATCTCAGTTTTCCCGCTCGGATCTCCTACCATCGCAGTTCCACCACCCATCAGAGTAATAATTTGGTGTCCGTGGCGTTGTAAGTGGGCTAATCCCATGATCGGAATGAGGTGACCCACATGTAGTGAATCAGCGGTGGGATCAAATCCACAGTAGGCACAGATGGATTGTTGATCCATCCGAGATGCCAATTCCTCTGGATGGGTTTGCTGCTGGCAGAAACCCCGCCATTCAAATTCTTTCAGGACGCTCAAGGCTGGAACTCGCTAGAAACTGCAGAAATTAGGGGGATCAAAAATGTAGGAATTTTCAGAAGCTCGCTGTACCCGAACAGACTTCGTTACAGGTTACAGATTCATGGCCACATTCGGCCACAAAAAACTGACCGTTGTAGCATTCACATTGTCCACTCCAGCGGAAATCGATCTTCACGTCACCAGAGGCTATTTCGTAAGGAAAATTGTAGACGTTGTCTTCACAAATAGAGCGTTGTCGCCATTGATTGGCAGTCTGAGTTGGAGGTGGTATGAAGCGAGAGGGAGCACTGGTCATTTGACAACTCTGCAAGCAATCATTGTAGACTTCAAAGCAGGTATCACCCTGAAGGAATTCCCCAAGTTCTCGGCATTGAGGAAATCCGTATTGAGGATGCTCCACCACGCAACGTTCCAAGCAAGAACTTTCTACTGCGCTTACAGTTGGTGCAGCCAAGCTCATCAATCCGATTGCCACAGTTAGGATTCCCCACAATAACTTAGTCATGCCAACCTCTCCTTCCGGAAAACGCTTCTTGTAAGGTGATTTCGTCCACATATTCTAAGTCTCCTCCTGCTGGCAAGCCTCGGGCAAGTCTCGTGATCTGAGGGACTAAATCTGCTAACTCGGACTGCAAAAATCCAGCCGTAGCTTCTCCCTGTACAGTAGGGTTGGTTGCCAGAATCAGCTCGTCTGCTCCATCTTTTTCCAGCCGTTTGCGTAAGCTGCGAATTTGCAGTTGGTCCGGTCCAATGCCTTCCAACGGGGACAAGGCGCCAAGCAGCACATGGTAAACACCCTGATAGACCCTGCTTCGTTCAATTTGGAAGACGTTGTTGGGCTGCTCTACCACACAGATCAGCCGCTGATTTCTCATTTGATTACTGCAGACCGAGCAAGTTCCAAGGTCCGTGAAACCATGACAGATATTGCAGTGATGTATCCTTTCCTTCACCTGTCGAATAGCTTCCGCGAGATTTGCGGCTTCTTCTGGCGTGTATCTGAGTATCCCAAAAGCAAGCCGTAACGCAGTCTTCTTGCCAATCCCGGGTAATCGAGACAACTCACGGGATAAACGATCCAAAGACTCTGGATACTGCATGCTCACTTCTTATCAGTGAACAGCTGATGGCCCTGCCGAGCCGCTGTGATTTCTAGTCCTAGGGGTTCACTAACTGTGATTTCGACACCCTGAGCTTTTGGATCCCATTGCTCTGGGTAGTTGTTCAAGCGTTCTGAAGTCATGTTCTGCAAGCGTAGTTGATACTCTTCTTCACGAGCTCGAAGTTGCTTGATCATCGACTTCATGCCTCCACCAACAAACTTCATCACCTTCGATGACTTTTGTTTCTCTTCAAGTTCGTCCAGCTTGTCGAGGTTTCTTTGGGAGATGGTGAACTCAGCACGAATATCAATTGGGATTTCTTCCTCCTCGACAAGTGTCCCACACTTATGGACGCGCCCTCCGGGCATCCGCAATTCGGTATACTCTATAGTGTTGCACTTTGGACAATGTAGCCATATCAACCACCCCTCAATTTGACGACTTTCCTCCTTTGCTTTTCGATCCGCCAACCGTTCAGCGAAATTGATAACCTTGCTCATTCAAACCCCATCAACGTCTTGGAGAGAGTCCCTGCATCAAAAGGTTTGAGAATGTGACCACTGATCCCCGCTGCTTTTCCCATGGCAAGCTGATCGTCCAGTGGGTCCATCAGCATCAGGAGAATTGGCAGAGATTTTTTTGAATGAGTTTCACGGATCTGCTTGATGAGGTCCACACCTCGTGCTCCATCCATATACCAATCAACCAGTACCAAGTGATATTGATAGCGCTCCAGCAACTTGATCGCCTCGTCAGGGTCTTTGGCTTCATTGCAAAGTTCTGTTCCCAGATCTCTCAGCGTCTGGCGAATCATCCTGCGAGAAGTGTTGAAGTCATCCACGATCAAAACACGTGTTTCTTCTCCGATTTCCATCAGCGAACCTCATCGAACAGGGAGGGAGAGAGGAGTTTGTTCAGGGAAAAGTAGAAATTTTGAAAGCAGGATTGGGACCGTGACGGCAACTCAATCGTTTGCGAGAGAGAGAATTAGCTGAAATTCTTCTTTGGTAACAGGTTGAACGGAGAGACGCATCCCCTTGCGCAAGAGGAACATTTCTTTCAGTTCAGGAATACTTCGCAACTCTTTCAAAGTCACAGGACGTGGAAATTCGTTCTCAAACTGAACATCTACCATCAGCCAGCGAGGATTTTCTGGCGAGCTTTTCTCATCAAAGTATTTACTCGTAAGATTCCAGGAAGTGTGATCTGGGTAAGCTTCACGAACGACTTTTACTGTACCGACAATCGCAGGCTCAGCTTGACGACTGTGATAGAAGAAAGCTCGATCACCCACTTGCATCTCATCACGCATCAGATTGCGAGCTTGGTAGTTACGGATCCCATCCCAGTGTTCAGTCTGATTAGGACAGTTTTTCAGGTCTTCCAGTGAAAAAACATCAGGCTCACTCTTAAGTAACCAGTACTTCATCGTGCCATCTCTTCAGTTAGATGTTCATCCACTCGCAGTGGCTGCATTTTGACCGCAGGACTACCCCGCCGAACCCAGAGACGAACACGCTCTACAGTCACCCCATTCTCTCGACTGATACTAGCCAACTGCTCCGCATAAAGGATGTCACCCACACGAAATTCAAACAAGGTGCTGTTGGACTCTAGTGGATTCAGGAGCAATAGCACCAAGCCAGGATTATAATGAAGCCTCAGGGAGCCTTCGAAAGCTACCGCCTCCTCCAGCAAATCAGTCGGACGCTGATCCGAAATTTGTAGTTCATAAAAGATTCCAGAGTCCAACAGCTGAAGATTCATTGTTCCATATTCAACGAATTACTGATTTTCTGGGCGAAGCGGACGCAGCACTTGTCCTGCTTGCCACATTTCCTGGTTGCGAACGATTTCCAGTTCCTGCTCCAACTTGTCTCGATAGTCAGGCTGGGAGTTGGTATCGATGGATCTCTTGGCTTCATCCCCCCTAATCACGCTCTGGTAGCATTCTTCGACAACGGGCTTAATCGCCGCATGGAACTTGGGAGCCCAATCAAGCGCACCACGTTGAGCGGTCGTGGAGCAGTTTGCATACATCCAATCCATCCCACGCTGAGAAACCAGAGGATAGAGACTCTCAAGAGCTTCTTCGATGGTCTCGTTGTAAGCTTCTGATGGAGAATGTCCGTGCTCACGGAGCACCTCATATTGAGCTAGGAAAGCCCCTTGAAGCATTCCCATCAAGACACTGCGCTCTCCGGTCAGATCGCTGTGAACTTCTCGCTCAAATGTGGTCTCAAAAAGATGCCCGGAACCAATCGCAAATGCCGTTGCAATACAGCGATCTCTCGCCTTGCCCGTGTAATCCTGATGAATGGCGAATGAAGAGTTGATTCCACGTCCTTCGAGGAAGTGAGTGCGAACTGTCAGTCCGCTACCCTTGGGAGCACAGAGGATCACATCAATATTGGCTTGAGGCACAATACTAGTGTGATCTTTAAAAACAATGCCGAAACCATGTGAGAAGTAAAGGGCATCTCCATCCTTCAGAGAATCCTTAACCATTGGCCACAGAGAGATCTGCGCAGCATCTGAAACCAGGTACTGAAGAATGGTCCCTTTTTGAGCAGCTTCTTCCATCTCAAAAAGGTTTTCTCCAGCAACCCAACCGTCTGCAAGCGCTTTGTCCCAGCTACGCCCTGGGCGCACACCCAAGACAACGTTGAAGCCTTGATCTCGCATGTTCAAACCTTGCCCACGACCTTGTGGGCCATAGCCAAGAATGGCCGTTGTTTCCTGGTCGAGGATATCCTTGCAGCGCTCGGGTGGATAATCACTGCGCTCGATGATGGTTTCTCGGAAGCCGTTGATGTTGATTTCCTTCATGTCCGTCGCGTCCCTGAAAAAGTTTTTGGTTGGCTATTGGGAAATCAATAACCATAGAAATCCACCTAAAAATGTCAATCTTTTCGCAGGTAAAAACTGGGCTGAAGAACTAAAAACTGCTTGCACTTCCGAAACAGTCAGATATATTCGTTGATTATCGATGAGTTCCCCAATAGCTCAGCTGGTAGAGCAAATGACTGTTAATCATTGGGTCGCTGGTTCGAGTCCAGCTTGGGGAGCCAGTCGAAAACCTACCTCACTCATGCCTAATCAAAACTCCACTTTCTCGCTGATCGTTTTCATCTGATCTATCCTGTAAGTCTCAATCTTTATTGCCCTTCCACTTTCTACTGCGCTACTTC
>JAQWOT010000236.1 GCA_029245725.1 SAR324 cluster bacterium
GAATCCTTGAACCGAATGTTTAATCTCCGAGCTTGGTAGTCAGTACAATTAGAGGTAGACGTGATCTCACCCCAATGACCTCTGCCTGGCATCCATGCTTCTAAGTCATATTTTCGATAGGCTGGAGCTCCAAGATCCCCAGTACAAATGTCGATGACTCGATATGGAATCCCCAAGTCACAGTAAATTCTTTCCTCAATTTGAAGTAATTTCTCATGCATCTCGTTTGATTTTTCAGGATGCGTGAAAGCAAACATCTCAATTTTCGAGAACTGATGTACTCGGTAAAGTCCTCTGGATTCGCGCCCAGCTGCTCCTGCTTCTGTTCTGAAGCAATGAGAGAAACCAGCCATTAAAATCGGAAGTTCTGCTTCTGAAAGAATTTGATCTGAAAGAAGACCACCTAATGTAATTTCAGCTGTTGCGATTAAACAAAGGTCGCTTTTTTCAATAGAATAAATTTGGGCGGAATCACCTCTTGGCTGAAAGCCTGTCCCCTGAACAACACTTGCGCGAGCTAAATCTGGTGTCATGTGGACTGTGAAGCCCTCATCCTGAAGAAGCTTCAGGGCATATTGTGCCAGTGCCAACTCAAGGAAAACCGCTTGGTTTTTGAGATAATAAAACTTTTGGCCAACTACTTTCGATCCACCCTCAAAGTCCACCAATTCCAGACTTTCCATAAGAGTAAGGTGGTCTTTGGGATCAAAATCGAAAATTCTCGGTTTTCCTACCTCACGCAACACCTTGTTTGCGTCTTCATCTATACCAA
Organism: SAR324 cluster bacterium; assembly: GCA_029245725.1. Lineage (NCBI taxonomy): Bacteria > Deltaproteobacteria > SAR324 cluster bacterium. Next base: position 773 of record JAQWOT010000236.1, read on the forward strand.
CTGGAGAATCTGGGTGAGTAAGGTTTGGAATTTGGGATAATAGATTCCCTCTCTCGACTTCTGCTGACTGGTGAGCCACGTGCAGTGTTTCTTCTTTTTGCTTCAGTGATTTTGACTCTTCAATCAGAGTCTGTCTTTCATCTGTGCTGAGTTTAGACTTCATCTGATTGTTGATTTCGTTTCGCCTTTGGCGGAGCGTATCTAGCTCCCCCTTCAAACTCCTAGCTATTTCGTCTTGCTCTAAGAGTGGAGCTACCAAATCCGACAAATTTCTATGTCTGCAATTTTCCGAAATTTTCTCAGGATCCTGACGGATTACTCGAAGATCGAGCATGATTCTAATTTATTTTGAGTAGTTAATTGTGGGCGAGGTTTAATACTTAGAAAGGCCGCTGAGGTGGTCGTCGAGTATGGAAATCTGTTTTTGCTTGAATAGCCTCGCTGACTTTGAGAAGCCGATAGTCATCCATAGGCTTGCTCATCAACTGAAAACCTATTGGCAATTCCTCTTTGCTCATTCCAGCAGGAATTGAGATCGCGGGGCATTTAGTAAAATTTGCCAATACACTGTAAATATCTTCAAGATACATTGCTAATGGATCATCTTTTTTTTCACCAAATTTGAATGGGACGCCTGGACTTACTGGCCCAATCAAAAAATCAAATTCTGTCAATAAGTTATGTATTTTTTTCTCGATAAATGCACGAATTTGATTGGCTTTTCCGTAGTAAGCATCGTAGTAACCCGCACTAAGAACAAACGTGCCCAACATGATTCGACGCTTTACTTCAGTTCCGAAGCCTGACTCCCTTGTGGTTTTATACAACTCATCCAGGCCACCACTGCCTCTTCTCAGCCCATAGCGAATTCCATCAAATCTCCCCAAATTGGAACTGGCTTCAGCAAAGGATATGACATAATAAGCTGGTATCAAGCATTCTAGGAAACCCAAAGATTTTTTCTCGACTGTGGCTCCTTGCTGAGCCAACCAATCTGCCAAACAAGTCGTTGCTTCCAAAACGTCTTCTGAGACTGTTTTAGAATCCAAATATTCATTTGGAAGGCAGAATTTTAAGGAACTTAGATCAATTTGCTCTTCATATGAATCCAGCTTATTTGCCAATGATGTACTATCTTTGGTATCAACTGCTTGAATTGCTTCAAACAAGTAGGCACTGTCCTCAGCAGTCCTAGTTAGGCATCCCACTTGATCTAGTGATGATCCATAAGCCACTAACCCATACCTAGATAATGCCCCATAGGTTGGTTTGAATCCCGTAATTCCACAAAAGGACGCAGGCTGTCGAACAGAGCCCCCTGTGTCTGACCCCAAAGCAGCAACTGCCATACCTGTAGCCACAGCTACAGCGGACCCTCCACTACTTCCCCCTGGAACCCTGCTGGGATGCCAAGGGTTCAAAGTAGGTCCAAAAGCAGAGTTTTCATTTGAAGAGCCCATTGCAAATTCGTCCATGTTTGTGGTGCCAATCACCAAAGCATCCTCCTCTTTCAAGGCCTTCACTACTGTTGCATCGTATGGTGAATGATAGCCTTCTAATATTTTTGAAGAACAACCTGTAGTCAAATCGGGGTCTGCAATGCTAAGATTGCTTTTAATGGCAACAGGCAACCCCGCCAACTTACCAACTCTTTGACCGTTTGAAATCTTTTGAGCAATTTGCTCGGCACGCTTCAGAGATATCTCCCTTGGGACTAAGCTTCTGTAAACATTCAACTCCTGATCAAATTTTTCGATTTGATTGTAGACCAAATTGACCAGAGCATTTGGATCTAAATCACTGTTTTGGATTTTCTGGACTAGTTGTGAAAGTGGAAAATAAAGTGCCATCTGGAAGGAAAATCTCTTTGAGAAAACGCTGAATCAAAAACTTTACAATCTTATCAAAAAACTTTGAAATGTATCATGAATTTCAAAATTAACAATATATTTTTGTATGCTTACCATACTAGAATCAATGTAAAAACCTTGTTGTCCCGGGGCAAAAGACGTTAAAATTTTTTTGAATTCTTTAACGCTTATTTTCACAAGGACGAAGCAATGGAATCATTGAGATTGCTTAGGAAAGAGTTGCTAGAAAGGCAAATGGAAAATCAATTGGGCAACGAAGAAGCCCTGCTTAGATTTATGTCCAGCCATGTATTTGCTGTTTGGGACTTCCAATCGCTACTGAAAGCCCTACAACAGCGCTTGACATGTGTTCAAGTACCTTGGACCCCAACATCCGACCGGAAGGCTAGGAGGCTCATCAATGAGATTGTTCTTGACGAAGAAAGCGGCCCTCATCCAGATGGTGGCTATGCATCTCACTTTGAACTTTATTTGGACGCGATGAAAAAAGCTGGTGCGAAGACTCAATTAATCGAGGAATGGCTCCAATTGATTGAAAAATCAGGAAATTTTTCAACAGCAATTATTGCCGCAAACTTGCCGTCTCATGTCGAGAAATTTCTGAAAACCACCTTCTCGTTCATTGAGCAAGGATCACTAGTCACCATCGCTTCTTCATTTTTGTATGGTCGAGAAGACATTATCCCGGATCTCTTCAGACAACTGGTTCAACGCTTGGATCAAGAGAATCCTGAGAAATGGGGATATTTCAAATTTTACCTAGAAGAGCACATTCACTGTGATGAAGAGAAACATGGCCCAGCAGCGGAGCAACTGATGCAAAGGATTTGTGGAAATGATCCGATTCTATGGGTGGAAGCAGAGCGCGCAGCCAGAATTGCGCTAGCAGCTCGGATTGATCTTTGGGATTCAATGGTGGCCTCTCAGGCAGCGCAATCAAGAGCGGCCTAACCTATTCATAACCATCATTTGCAATGGGAAAATCTTATAAATTCTTGAAACATTCCCTTAGTGGCTAGAAAAATGGCAACCCTACGACATTATCAATTTCAATCCTAAAGATTAATAATATTAACCAGTTTGCAAAATTCGTCTTTTCACAACGAATACAGATTCAATAACGTTAAAAATTCGTGAGAGTCACCATTGATTGAAGGAGTAGAACATCTGACAGTCGCAATCAATGGCAGCCTAATGCATCCTCAACCTACTGGGTTGAGTCGCTATGGAGTGGAACTCTGCAGTTGTTTGTTGAGATTACTACCGAAGGCAAAAATCTATACAAAATTTAAGGAGGTAGAAGATCTTTTTCCTGAGCAAGTAGTCTCAAGGGGACCAAAATTTAAACATCCCGCCAGTTTCGCTTCAAATCTAAAAAGACTTCTCTGGCTTCAAACAGGGATGCGCCTGAACCTATATTTCCAGAAACCCAAACTGAACTTCGCACCCATAGCAGAGGGGATTATTTATAGCCCAGCACCTCAGATTATTACCATCCATGATTTGCTACCGCTTTATGATCCCGATTTTATGCCGCGTTGGAAAATCTACTACAGCAAAATTCTTCCAAAAATCCTGAAAAATTATTGTAGAAAGATTATCTGTATTTCAGAATTCACAAAATTTGAGCTTTTGAAGTATTATCCTGAAATTCATGAAAATCTAATCAAAGTAATTCACCCTGGGTTCAACCCACTAAGATTTCAGACTAACAGAGAATTTAGCTTTCTGGAAAAAACTGGCTTGAGTGATTATTTCTTAATGGTGGGAGAAGGAAGACCATACAAAAATCTAGAGTTGGTTCCAAAAGCCCTGAGCATATATAGAGGAAATTCTACTTTGGCCATTTGTGGTAGAGTTCCAGACGACGAGAAGACGAGAATTCAAGAAATTGCAAATGTAGCTGGGATAGGAGAGAGGTTGAGGTGGCTGGGGTATGTGTCAGACGAAGATCTGGGTCTTTTGTATGAGAACTCCAAGGCTTTTATATTTCCTAGTCGTTACGAAGGGTTTGGACTACCTTTGCTGGAAGCCATGTCCTTTGGAGCTCCTATTCTTTCTTCAAATGCCGCAAGTTTACCTGAAGTTGGTGGGAATGTGCCAATTTATTTTGATCCATTTGATCCAATGGAACTTAGCCAAAAAATGGAGCTTTTAGACCAAGATCAAACTCTTGTTGAAAGAATGCGAACCACTGGTTTCCAGCGCGCAAAGCAATTCACTTGGGAAGAGTCTGCTCAAAAGCATATTGATCTCTTCATAAATGTTTTGAATTAATTTTCTTCTTTAATTCTTGAAAAATAACTACCCCACAAGCTATTGGCACAAAGCTCTCTGTGATCAATGTTGACCAAACTGCCCCAGTAGCACCAAACTCTGGAATCCAAATTAAATTGAGGATGATATTAATCAACAAGCCACAAAATGTTAGAAATAAATAAATTTTTTGTTTATCTAGAGCCACTAATGATTGAGTCATGAGCGTACCTAGATATACCAATGGGATAGCCCATGAAAGAAGTTGAAGTAAGTTCCCTGCTTTACTGAATTCAGAAGGATAAAAGTTATTAAAAAACCATACTGATAAGAAAGACACCAGCACACCAAGCACTAATCCAGAAATGCTCAAAATTTTAATGCCTTTTTGAAAGGATGAAAGGAATCGGTCAGTCTGTGATAATGAGCCAATCAGTGCTGCTGTGATAAGTGATGGAAGAAAGAAAGAACCTTCTACTATCACAAATGCTGCATTGTACAAAGCCACTTCTCCCTCATCCACTAGATATCCAATCATCGCGGTGTCAATTCTAAAGTACATTTGTATCAAGATGAGCACCATCCCAAGTGTCCATGCCTCTTTCAAAAGCACTTGAAAATTGATTTCATCATTTTTTATATCAATTGATTTTATTTTATTAGCTTCTAAAAACAACCAAATCAAACCAATCAATCTAGGTATAGCAATTCCTGCAGCGGCAACCCAAGGTTCTGTAAGATCAATTGACCAAGCAACTGATAACAAACTTAGAGACAATAAATTTTGAACTGGTAAAACTACAGATTCTCTCCTTAAATCTTCCATTCCTCTATAAACCCCAAACAAAACTTGTTGCACACTATTGCTAAGGAAATGAAGACATAGAAAAAAAATCAATATTGGATCAGATCCTAAAAAATAACCAATAATAAAAACTGCTGGCAAAAGTATTGATCCCACAATTTTTTGATATCGAATAGCCAAAATTTTTACACTTAGACATCCACGGCCTGTCCATTTTGCAACTAATTGAGATAATCCTAATTCTAGAGCTGGTTGTACAATCATTAAACCAATAGACCAATGCAAAGCAAAGACACCATAGCCATACTGTCCCAATATAAATGGAAGCAAGAGATGATAAACAAAGATTTCACCTTTTGCTATTGTTTGCCCTACTATTCCCCAACTTAGATTATTCTTTAGAGATTGCAATTTGACACCTTGTTTCTTTACTCTAAAAGCACTTTTTAAGAAATTTACGAATGTAATTATAAATAGAGAATTTAGCCAAAGCTAAAAGGGAATTATATATGACTTAATAGAATTCTTTGACTTGTTTATGAAAATTATCGGTGCAATTGTTATCGGTCTAACACTATTCGAATGATCTGTGTGCGTTTGACTCCTGACAGAAGAATCGAATTGGTCGAATCTGTCAGGACCCCACTTCGTCTAGGATTTGATGTCTTCGAATTCGGATATCTGCAAGAATCGACCATCCGTAATTTAGTTGAATCAATAGAAATATTTCAAAGGACTTTATCACAGAACAAATGTGAGCAAATCTGAGCTTACGGGACCAGTGCTTTGATGGAAGCAGACAACGCTAAGGAAGTGATTTCGAAAATTGAGAGAATTACTGGAATTCAAGTCAAAGCCATCTCAGGTAGAAAGGAAGCAGAATTGCTAGAGTGAGCCGTAAATCGGTTTTTTGCTTTACAATCAGGCCGTTTTTTGATGTCAGATCTGGATGGTGGTGGTTTGGAAATCACTCTTATTCAGAATGGTTAGATTGAGTTTGCTGAATCGTTCAAAATGGGAACTGTTCGATTACTGCAGATGTTCCATTATATGCCCGAGAGAGAACATGAATGTAGAACTTGGGCCAAGACTTACATTCGCGATTTCATATCCACTTTAGCTTCTCGGTTAAATTGTCAGCAGATTGATTCGCTCATTCTCACTGGAGGCAATGCGAATGCAATGACTAATCTTTATGAGAAAAGTAAATTAACAAGAGGAACAATTTCTCAAGGTGCCTTCTTCTGGAACAGCAACTGTCTGCATGGCTTGAAGAAAATACTTAAGAATTCAACTTATTAAGAGCAGATTGAACAGTTTGAGATTTCTTTTGACAGAGCAGATGTAATTGTACCGGCTTCTTCCATGTTTAGTGTTCTTCTGAAATTCAGCCTTGCAAAGATGATAGTTTTCCCAATGGTGGGATTGAGGGATGGAATTTTGAACGAAATGCTAGAAGAAAATTTGGGAGATCCAGCAGGTGGCGAGTATGAGCAGATCATTCACTCAGCATTCTACAATGCTCGAAGATATTCTGCGAACATCCGACACGCCAAAGTGGTTCTTCAACTAGCCTACAGATTTATGATGGAATCAAAGAACTTCATGGGCTTTTTCAGCTTGTAAGACATTTACTAAAAGTAACTGCTATTCTTCATGACATCGGCCGCTTCATCAGACCCTCCAGCCATCACAAACACTCTCAGTATTTGATTCAAAATATTGAACTGGTAGGTCTGACTAACTCAGAGTTGAAATTAATTAGCCTGATTGCCAGTTATTACACAGGATCAGCGCCTTCTGGGAATCAGACTGATTTTCAGAAGTTATCCCCCAAAAACAGGACAATCTTCCGAAATCTTGCTGCAATTTTACGAGTTGCAGATGCTCTTGATCGTGAACACAAAGGGCGCGTTCATTCAGTGATGGTTATTTGGAATCAAGCCGTGTGCTTCTAATTCCAAACGAAGA
>JAQWOT010000237.1 GCA_029245725.1 SAR324 cluster bacterium
CTTCTGCCCGAACTGTGGAACTACGATCTTCTGGAGAATTGAGATGCGCCCGGGTTGGACTGGAGTAGCCGCCGGAACCTTTGATGCTCCCTCTTTTTGGTTTGAGACGGATGACGCAGTCCAAATCTTCACCCGCACCAAGGCGCCTTTTGTGGACGTCTCCTTTTCAGACTCGCACGAAACGGCTGCTTACTACTCTCCCACCCATAACGATCATCCAGGTTTAATGATTCGGGAAGATCAAGCCCTACAGTCATTTGATCAATTGCACATCACTGAAAAGCAGAGCCACTGAAAGTACTGTTCACTATTGGGCGAACATAATCTCTGAGAACTCAGAAGCCAATACTCTTTTCACTAGATATCCTCCATCGTAACATGCCCAGGCTGAGCTTTGACTCGGTCTATCCAATCCTTGATGGCCGGAAAGTCATTAAGGATCTGGCCTCCTTCCTCTGCTTTGTGGGTATAGGCATAAAGCGCGATGTCTGCGATGCCATATTTTGGCCCGAAAAATTTCTCCTCCTGAAGATGCTTCTCCATCACAATTAACGCTTTTCTGCCATCAAGCTGATGCCGTTTCAGTTCTGTTTCGTCGTACTCTCCATCTTTAAGATAGTTTTTCCAGAAACGCGGTGTCGCAATGTTTGATTCATGACTATATTGCTCAAAGAACAGCCATTCATACAGTTTGCTCTTCTGCCAAGAGTCACTAGGTAGAAAACGTGTACCTTCCGCCAAGTGTAATAGGATCGCGTTGGATTCCGCTAGAAAACGTCCATCCCCCAAGCTAAGCAGTGGCACCTTTCCATTTGGATTCATCTTAAGAAATTGAGTAGTTTGTGTTTCCCCTTTTAGAATGTTGATTTCCACATAAATGAATGGCAGGCGAAGCTGATGGAGCAGCAAGCGAACCTTGTAACCATTGCCAGAAGATTTGAAATCATAGAGAGTGAGCATACTTTTCCATGGAAGAGTGCTTGATCCTACGAGAGACCTCGGTGTAGTCTTGCCTCCATTTCAAATTTGAATGAAGAGGGCGCTTCATGGCCAAATCAAAACTGCAAAACACAACGATTGGCTCATTCCTCAAGCCAGACTTTTTGCCAATTCGAGACTGGTTCGATGTAGCCCGCAGTGAAGGTAGCACGAACTCTCCCAAAACCACGACCAACTTCACAAATTATAGCGACACAAGTGCTGATGACGAGGATTTGTATCGGAGAGCTGCCGAGAGAGTGATCGCTCTGCAAATTAAGGATGGAATCGATATCCCCACCGATGGGGAAGTGCGTCGGGAGAACTACATCAATTACCACTGTCGGCACCTGGACGGTTTTGATTTTCGGCAGTTAGAGCATCGTATCCTACGGGATAGGGCCTACGAAACTGATCTACCTTCCATCCGGAAGACAGTTCAGCACAAAGGATCCGAGTACTCTGTCAGAGATTTCCAGTCTGTTCAATCGGTCTCTAGCTGGCCAATCAAGTTCACCATTCCAGGTCCTTTGACCATCATGGATACGAACACAGACTGCTTCTACCATGACCGGTGGAGCTTGGCATAAGATTTGGCGACGACAGTCAACTTTGAAATTTTGGCGTTTGTCGAAGCAGGTTGTCGGTACATCCAGGTGGATGAACCCCTATTTGCCCGAAAGATTGGTGACGCTCAGTCCTTCGGCTTTGAAATACTTGAACGCTACTTCAAGGAAGCGCCCAAGGAAGTGTGCAAGATTGTCCATATTTGCTGTGGGTATCCCAATTTTCTCGACGAGGAGGATTATAAAAAAGCTGATCCTGATAGTTATCATCAGTTGGCGAAGGAAATGGACTTATTGAACTTTGACCAGATCTCCATCGAAGATGCCCACTGTTCAAACAATCTAAAATTGCTGGAGTTATTTGAGAAGAAAACAATTATCTTTGGGACAATTGCTATCACTTGCAGTCAACTGGAAACACTGGAGGAGCTAACTGAACGGATCCACACTGATCTGAAATACATTGGCTGAGAACGCTTGGTGATTGCCCCTGATTGTGGTCTTGGGTTTCTCTCAGAAGACTTGGTCGCAGCCAAGCTGGAGTTTATTTGCCAGGCTGCGGCCCAGTGCCGAAGCTCGACTCAGATCTGCTGATTTCGATTACTTATTTTTTTCACATACCTGCTGGGGATTTTCTCCGACAGTATTTTCTAAACCTCAATAGAGGCAAATACCATGGCGAAAGCGTACTTGATTTCCATTTATAACGAGATTCACGACCCAGAAAAACTCAAGGCCTACGCTGCAGATGCCTTGCCTGCACTGCAAGCACATGGCGCCACTCCTCTCGCCCGAGGATCTGAAATTGTCAGTAAAGAAGGCAACAAACCGCTGCGAGCTGTAGTGATGGAGTTTGAAAGCTTGGACGCTGCAAGAACAGCCTATGAGAGTGAAGAATACAAGGGAGCGCTGGCTAAGCTAGAAGGAGGAGTGGACCGACAGCTATTCCTGATCGAAGGGTTATAGAAATCAATCAGCTCAAATTTTCAAACTATTCTGCAGAGAGAATTGCCCAATGCCTTTGGTCCAGCTTGAAATCACTCGTCAGGAAAGATTTGCTTCGGGGATGGAATTTGGTGATGTCGGCACCTACGAGTTAGTGCATGGGATTGCTCACTATGAAGTCGATCCAACACACCCTGCAAATTCTGGAATTGTCGATCTGGAGTTGGCTCCAACCAATCAGCGGGGCCAAGTGGAGTTTGAGTCTGACTTCGTCTTGTTGCATCCGACGGATCCAAAACGGGGCAACGGGGCAGTGCTCTATGATGTGGTGAACCGGGGAACCAAGACTGTGCTTACTTTCAACAGTGTACCTCGTTTGCAGGATCCCATGATGCCAGTAGAACCAGGGAATGGCTTCTTACTTCGCAACGGCTACACGGTGGTTTTTGGAGGATGGCAGGCAGATGTGCCTCCAACACTTGGTCTGATTGGCATGAGAGTCCCAGAAGCGCTGGATGAACAAGGCCAACCAATCGAAGGCCGAATTCTCTGTTGGTTCCAGGAGCAGGAGCCTGAGGCAAGCCAATGGCAAATGCTCTCACACAAGGATCACCTCCCACACCCCCCAGCCGATCCTGAGGAAGTGGGAGCCCAGATGTTCGTAAAGGATCATCCCAACGATACCGGACAACTCATTCCGCGCGATCAATGGAGGTTTGCTCGCCGAGGGACAGCTGAGCAGGAGCCTGAGCCCCACCATATTTTCATGGAATCGGGGTTTCAGCCGGGCCGCATTTATGAGTTGGTCTATACCACTAGGGGCAGTCGAGTCATTGGGTTGGGGTTCACTGCAATGAGAGACATGGCCTCTTTTCTTAAGTATGGAACCA
>JAQWOT010000238.1 GCA_029245725.1 SAR324 cluster bacterium
TCTAGAACAATTGACCTGCGGTCAATTGGTGTCCTCCCTTCGGGAGTCCACCAGCAACCAATGTTTTTTTATAGAACTATTGTTTCTCTAGAGAATGATTGGTGTTGGAGCTTAAGGGTTGTTTAGCTTATGGATGAGTAGTTTCAAAGAAACTTCCAACATCGTTTTTGATTTGCTGTAGCAAAGCGTTTTACGATGGAGCCTTGCTAGATAATGCCTCAGTCGGCAGTTGAGTGATTCGATTTGTGTGGTGAAGGTCTTTCCCGTGTAATGCTTGGCCTGTGGAATGAAATTCTCGTAGGCCTTCAGCAAGTCCGTGACATCGCCTATCGTCGGCAGTTGCCTGATCTGCTCACAAAGGACCCTACCTGTTTTGATCGTTCTTCTTCCACAGACAAAGCCGAGGACCTTGCCAAAGGTGGAGTCCACCGCTAGCCAGAGCCAACATTGGGACTTTTTTTGTGATCAAAGTGCAGAGTTCATCGATTTCGATGAAGGAGCAGGCTTCGGTCTGTGGTGGGCTTGCTGGGAGTGCTTGGGCAGCTTGCACCAACCAGCGAGAGACCGTCTTATGATGGATGCTGAGAACCCGGCCGATGGCTCGCCTCCCCATCCCTTCGAGATAGAGCTGACAGGCCTGTTGCTTGAGGGCCGGATTTTTGCCTCGTCGTAGTGTTTGAAAGATCCGTCAGCAGGCTTGGCAAAGGTAGCGTTGGACACCACGGCTGGTGCCATAGCGAATGTAGTCAGGATGAGCACAGTGAGGACATTGCATCCTTAGATCTCCAAATCTCAGAGATTACTTCATTTGTCTAAACGACGCAAATGCGCCAACCCCGTAGATCGGAAGTTCTTGGTTTGTGAATTATTGCTCTGTCTATAGGTGTCATCTGCAAATCGTATCAACACGATTCACCACTTCGTTCAAACCAGCCGAATCGTCCCATCAGAATCTAGCCTGTAGTCAGCCACTGCATTGGTTAGCCGGATCGTGTCGTTCAGGTGATAGTAGGTACGCTCAATTTGGGTGATGCTGGTGCCGCACATGTCGGCAATTATACGAAAGTCCAAGCCACTCATTATCCTTTGCATAATCATATAATGCCTAAGGCTGTAGGGTACAATGTCCCTTGTTGCCAAGTCTTTAATCCCAGCGGACTCCACCATCCGTTTGAAGTGATACAGCAGCGCACGCTTGGTGATGGCTGAGTTGCCATCTACACTGAAGACGAGTGCATCGCAACTCCCATGTTTCACCATCTTCCTCCATGCCTCAAAATACCCAGCACTGCGACAGAGGAAGATTCTACTGCGTCGTACCTTGCTGGTTTCCGCACGTACATGGATGTGAGCTAGTGGGATGGGTTTGCCCTGCTTGTCCCTGTGTGTCTCTATCTCCACATTACTCCACCTTAGTTGTAGGTGCTCTCCCACACATAGTCCGCTGGTGGCTGATACGAGTACATAGTGCTGGACTAGTTGGCGCTGTAATCTTTCAACTGTATCTAACCCTCCATTCTTCCCATTACAGTACACCCGCGTTGCTGCACATAGTTTTTCATACTCTTCCCCAGTCAGTGTAGCCCTGCGTACAGCTTCATTGCCCCTGTCAACAAGAGGCAACTTGCAGAACTCAAAACCATCAATTTCTGTCTCCCCACGCTTGTGAAGCCAACGTACACACTGATTAATCGTGCTCTGCTCATGCTGCACGGTGAGATTCTTCACTTTGCTGCTAGATACTCGGTTGCTATACTGGAAGTAGCCCTCACAGTCTGTAGTATCCAATCCCTTCAATCGTGTTCCTCTACCAATAAACTCCTACCAGTGCTTGAGTTGACTGCGGATGGTGATGTACCTGTCTCTGGTAATCAGTCCCAGTTCCACATCACGCTCCCTCGCAGCCAGGAACTGTGCGAAACCCTTCTTTACTGTGAGGCTGAAGTAGGTTTTGCCGGAGAGTTGAGCTACAGAGATTTCCATGTAGAGCTGCTTGGCTCGCTCCACTGCGGTTGATTGAGAGCGTGTGCGCAGGCTCTTACGGGCATACTTGCCTTCCTGCTCCAACCACATGTGCAACTGCCAGTAGTCGCCACGCTGATGGATGTAGGCGTTATCAAAGATGGGGATTTCTCTGTCTTTAAGCTGTCGTTTGAGTGGCATTTTTCTCTTTGGGTCACCATTAGATGCAGTAGTCACAGGAATGTGTAAGCTTCTGTGCAACTGGGAGGAAAAATGCCAATGATATCAGTGGTGGGATCTTAGGTGTGGAACAGTTGGCAAAGTTTCCACAAACAATTAAATCAGTAGCTTAGCGTTGGGTCACTACTCCCACCCAGCATCCACTTGGCTAATTTCCACATAAAAAACATGGGGTTTGGGTGCGGAAAAGGGTGAGTCTAAGGATTGCCCAACTGTGCTTCAACAAACAGCCAGAGCCGCAAAAACCAATCACACAGATTCTCAGTGAGATAGCGCAGACTGGTTGGACACTGTGTTCCTCCACCCAGTACATATCCGCTATTCAGCAAATTCAATTTTGGGCTTTTCAACTTTAATCGTGTTAAAACGATTCACCGGTGATAATTCGTAAACTCTAAAATTAGCTAATCAACGAGGTTCGGTATATTGAACTCTACGTCAGGTTTCTTACACTTTTGACATAGAGGAGTCAAAATTTTCACTATGGTTGATTAAGAAATTTTGTGCTTATAAAAGGTTTAGAGTAAATAATTCAACAAATTTTCAAAAAATGTGTAATATAATTTTAGCTCAATGCTAACCTACTTTCAAATCTGCTACTAATCACGCCAACAAAAGATAGTTCAGCATTGACCTTTACCGAGTCAACAGACTATCAGCTCATTTGATACACTAGAGAATAAACTGAGACTTGTAATTGCAAATGTAATTGTTAGTGCAGCAATTACAGCAGGGAAAATAAAAAGTTTATTCTAACTTATCATTTAAATAAATATTTTGGGATTAAGGTTTCTTCAAATAGGTTGATTGAACTAGAAAAAATGTTGTTGAGTATTGTTTAGATTAAATACAAATAATTTCATTAAATATTTCAAAATATGTTTGATTTTCAATAATAAAAATATTTTTCGTGAAACTGAGTTTGGTGATTTTTTCAGCAGAAATTGAAGTGTGATGTGAACTCATATCAACGATAATTCAAAGTTCTCAGGATTACTTTATCACAGGTTTTAGAATCTTTGGTTCTAAAACCTATCAGTAGTAGATCTAGAATTGCAGAAAAATTTCTATCGTTCAAACAACATCAGTGAGCAGATCAAGAATTCCATAAATTCGAAATAAATTTTTAAGTTGGAGAATCCTTACGAAAAAATCATCTAGAATATATATTTTATATTAAGAATAAAAATATACTGAATTAGTATATTAGAAACTTCAAAGAAAATTTAGTTATTATTATTTTCGAATTAAGTTGTAAAACTGTAGATTGTAAAGATTTTAAATAAATATGAACTTGATTAAAATCATTTAAAAAGGATAGATTTTGGAAAATATATTACCTACTGCAGTTATTTATTGTGAAAATAATTTTTCAAAAGTAGATGGAAAAACAGCAAATGGACTCATCAGGCATTCAAAAGGATTTCTTATTACTTCCGTAATTGATAGTAGTAAAAAAGGTCTCGATAGTGGATTAGTTTTAGATAATAAAATAAATCATATCCCCATATTTGAAAATCTTAAAGAAGCTGTCAATAATGAAATTAAAATTCCAGATACAATGATTTATGGGATGGCACCAACAAATGGAAGGTTCTCAATTATTGACAAAAAAGTCATATTGCAGGCAATCAAATTTGGAATGAACATCATTAGTGGATTACATGAATACTTATGTAATGATAGTCAAATTATGAAAGCTGCAGAAATCGCAAAAGTAAAACTATTTGATATGAGAAAACCCATACCTAGTAAAGATATGGCTGTTTTTACTGGTAGTGTGGCAGATACATCTGAAATAAGAATCGCAATACTTGGTACTGATTGCGCTATTGGGAAACGAACTACTGCTACAATTCTGGAAGAATCTTTGAATAAGCGAGGAATTAAAACTATTCTAATTAACACTGGTCAGACTGGGCTTATACAAGGTGGGCGTTATGGTATTGCACTGGATTCAGTACCTTCACAATTTTGTTGTGGTGAGCTAGAAAAAGTAATCATTCAGGCTTCATTGACAGAAAAACCCCAAGTGATTTTAATAGAAGGCCAAGGTGCTTTGAGTCATCCTGCTTTTTGTACCTCTGCTTTCATCCTGCGTGGTAGTCAGCCACATGCTGTTATTCTTCAGCATTCTCCTAAACGGATTTTTCGATGTGACTTTCCAAACATGCTGATGCCTAACCCAGCAGATGAAATTTCACTAATCGAAAAATTCGCAAATACTAAGGTGATAGGTCTAACACTAAACCATGAGGAAATGACGGATGATGAAATCACAAGAGCAATTATTGACTATGCCACACAGCTCCAGCTTCCGATTACAGATGCATTAAGGACCCCAATTGCAAAATTAGTTGATATGGTCTTAGATGCTTTTCCTCAACTAAAAAATCCTTCATTAGCAGCTCAATAATGAGCACACCACGCGTTGAAATAAATCTAAATAAAATACGAAAAAACTCTCAATATCTAGTACAGAAACTTAAGATAAAAGGAATTAATACAATAGGTGTTACAAAAGCAGTGTGTGGTGATCCTGCAATTGCTTCAGCTATAATTTCTGGTGGTGTGACTGGACTTGCAGATTCTCGTATTGAGAATGTGATTAGAATGCGTAAAGCAGGAATTATCTCTGATATCACAATGATCCGAACACCAATGAGTAGTCAAATTCAGTTGATTGTAGATAGTTGTAATTTTAGTTATAATACTGAAATCAGTGTGATAGAGGCACTAGCTTGTACTGCATTAAAAAAGGGTAAGATTCATAATATCGTTTTGATGGTAGAAATGGGTGATTTGCGCGAGGGAATCATGCCCAGTGATCTCGAAAATGCTTTTAAAAGAATTGTCCAAATTCCTGGAATTAATATTAAAGGTATTGGTGCTAATTTTGCCTGCTTAAATAAAGCTCCTCCCAATCAAAAAATTATGTCTTTATTTTCCAATATTATAGATAAATTAAAAAATCAATATGAAGATAATATTAGGATTAT
>JAQWOT010000239.1 GCA_029245725.1 SAR324 cluster bacterium
GTTCGTTTCCGTTTCGGACGGCAATAAAGTACGGGAGAAGATTGGTGCCATCTTTTTCATATACGGGGAAATACCGCTGGTGAACTGCCATTGAGGTCACAAGAACCTCGTTGGGCAGTTCTAAAAAAGCTTCTTCAAAACTACCAACCAAAGCCGTAGGCCATTCTAGTAAATTAGTCACTTCCATCAGCAGTAATGGATCAATTTCAATACGACATTTGTATTTTCTCTCGAGTTCCTGAATTTGTTCTTCTATTCTTGCACGACGCTTAGAAGGCGAAGCAATCACCCATCGATCTCGAAGATTTTTCTCATATTGGTCTGCCTGATCAATGGTAAAAAAGCCTTTGCTAAGAAATCGATGTCCAAAGCTTCGATTGCCGCTTCTCACCATTTCGAGTTCAACAGAAATAACTTCACTATTCCAAAGGCAAGTTAACCAACGGATTGGACGAACAAAGCGTTGGCGGTAAGATCCCCAGCGCATATTTTTTGGGAAACGCAGAGCACGAATCCATTCCAAAATCGATGCTTCCAGGATTTCTTTTGTCTGTCTTCCCTCTAAATGCTTGATAGCGTAGAGATATTCCTTGCCTGGAAAATCTCGAACTTCTAGTTTTTTGGGATCAATCCCATTTTTCTTCGCAAATCCAAGAGCAGCTTTTGTCCATTGGCCCTTCTCATCCTTGGCCATTTCAACGGGCGGGCCCTTGATTTCCTCAATTCGATTAGCTTGTGATGCTGGCAAATTACGGACAAGCAGTCCAAATCGCCTTGGCGTCCCAAAAATCTCAATTTGACCGCTCAAATTTTGCTGTTGGAGGGTTTTTGTAACAAGTTCTCTGAGTTGTTCAATTGACGGTTGGATCATCGAAGCTGGAACTTCCTCGAGTCCAATTTCCAGTAAGAATGAATTCAAGCCGCCTCCTTGGGCGCTAGCTGTTCAACCCAAACCTGAGCCGCAGCGCGATCTTTCATCAGAGGGAAACCAAGTTTGCGTCTTTCCTCCAAAAATAATTTGCAAACCCGTTGCGTCAGTGACCTCACCCGGCCGATATAGCCAGCCCTTGCTGAAACACTGATCGCTCCACCAGCATCTAAAAGATTGAACGTATGAGAACACTTCAAAACATAATCAAAAGCTGGGAACACGAGGGTGCTTTCAAGTGCTCTGCCTGATTCCTGTTCATACTCATCAAACCAGCGGATCAATTGGTCCACACCAGCAATCTCAAAAGTATATTTCGAGTGCTCATATTCTGGATGTTTGAAAATCGCTCCGTAGCTTACACCCTCAGTGAATTCAATATCGAAAACGTTCTCTTTATTTTGTAGATAGGTTGCCAAGCGTTCCAACCCGTAGGTTAATTCAGCAGCAACAGGATGACATTCAAGCCCCCCGACCTGTTGAAAGTAGGTGAATTGAGTCACCTCCATCCCATCGAGCCAGACTTCCCAACCCAGACCCCAAGCTCCTAGGGTAGGAGCTTCCCAATTGTCCTCAACGAAACGTATGTCATGCTCCAGTGGATCAATCCCAAGGCGATACAATGAATCCAAGTACAATTCCTGAACATTTGCTGGAGACGGCTTAAGGATGACTTGGTATTGATGATGTTGATACAGCCGATTTGGATTCTCTCCATACCTACCATCGGCTGGTCTTCTGGAAGGTTCTACATAGGCAACATTCCACTCTTCGGGACCAAGAGTACGAAGAGTGGTCATCGGATTCATCGTGCCCGCCCCTGTCTCAATGTCATATGGGTTCATCAGCAAGCAGCCCTGCTCGTTCCAAAATTGGTGCAGGGTCATGATGATGTCTTGTAAAGTGGGAGCTTTGTTCATTCAGTTCTAAAAAGTTTTAATGAAAGTTTTCGGGCATCAAACAACATCCTCACCGGCACCTGCCATGATGAGTTTTCCTTCCTCTTCTAGCTTTTTCACGATCTTAATAATTTTCTGCTGAGCGGTTTCAACGTCTGAGACCTTGACTGGTCCCATATTTTCAAGGTCATCGTTCAACATTTCTGCAGCTCTTGTGGACATTGACTTCATAATCAATTCACGGACAGCATCACTGGCTGTCTTCAGAGCCATTGCCAAATCAGCCTTGTCAACATCCTTCAGCACTGTTTGCATCTGCTTGCTATCAATCAATGTCAAATCTTCAAAGGTGAACATCAACTCACGTATTTTTTCAGCTAGATCCGGATTAGATTCTTCGATTGTTGAGAGAATTCTTGTTTCAGAAGCCTTGTCAATGGAGTTTAGAATCTCAGCCACCGGTGCCACCCCACCAACCTTGGTAACCATACTGCCCGCTTGTTTCATTTCATCCGAGAGAACCTCGTTGAGTTCGTTCACAACGCCAGGCGGAATACTGTCCAGAGAAGCGATTCTGTAGACAACATCCGCCTGCAAGTTTTCTGGTAAGGTTCTGAGCACTCCTGCTGCTTGGTCAATATTTGTAAGATAAGAGATAATCAGAGCAATGGTTTGGGGATGTTCAGTGCGGATGTAATTCGAAATCATTACTGGATCCATATATTGTAGGGCATCTAACCCTACATCTTGGTCGGACGCATTCATCGACCCAGTCAATTCCTTAGCTTTATCTGCTCCCAGAGCAGCATTCAGAGCATTTTTCACGAAGTCTGGTGAAGCCATTAAATCTCCACCACCTCCGTCCGAAATAGATTGTCTGTAAAACTCTTCTAATACTTGATCTAGCTCCTCCGAAGAAATGTCATTGAATCGAGTCATGTAGTAGCCGACTTGCTGAATCTCAGCTTCCTCCAAGTTCTTCATGACTTCTGCCGCTCCCTCTT
Source organism: SAR324 cluster bacterium (assembly GCA_029245725.1). Taxonomy (NCBI): domain Bacteria; class Deltaproteobacteria; species SAR324 cluster bacterium. The sequence continues at coordinate 2,832 of JAQWOT010000239.1, forward strand.
CGCCTAGTGCCAGTAAAAGGATTGCAGCTTTTTTAGGACCAGTGAGTTTACCTACTGCCATTCAACCTCCATGTCTTGGCATAAAAAATATAACCACTATCCAAGTGGCATCATTGAGAAACTAATAAAGATTCCTTCAGGAAAGAATCTACACTTCAAACTCAAAAATTGTAAGCTAGTTGGCGTTTTTTCAGGCCAGTAAGGGGCACAACTACTGCATTTTGAGGCAAAATCAAATTAGATTCTTTTTGGTTAACAATGAGACTATTACTACTGATCCTTCTTTTTTTCAATCTCTCAAGTATTCTGCAAGCGCAAACATACGACACCTCTTATTCTGAGTTGCGTCGACCTGGGCAGGCAGTTAGAAACCTTGGCATGGGAAATACCGGGGTAGCGCTTAGTGCCGATGAGTCTGCGTTGTATTACAATCCAGCTGGATTGGGTGGTGTTGATAGTTTGATGTTGAACCTCAACATTTTGCTGGAAATTCCAGCTATTAGTGAATTGCAGTCTAGCCAGGAAAAACTTAGTGATGGAGCTTCTGTTTCAATAGATCTCTTGCACATACGATCGTTGAACTCATTTAGCTTCATTTTACCTTTTGGTGATTGGTTCACTATCGGTGCAATTTATTCCCTCGAGTATGCTTATGATTTTTCAGCCACGGTTGATTCCTCAGGAGCATCAAGTCAAGAAAAGGCAGTCAACACTATACAGAATAGCAACATCGGGTTAGGCATGCGTGAGGATGGCATGTTGCGGTACGGCTTAGCTGTGGCACCAGGAACAGGGCAATGGATTTTTGGGGTCCAGCAAAACAGAGTTACAAGAAGAGAACAGCCATTTACGACGGTAGCTTTTAAGGATATCACTGAAAATGTGATCAGTGTTGCTGATCTGACTCAACTAAATACTCTTTTAGTCCAAGCAGCAGCAAATGGTGTTGATAACCTTACACTCAATGAGGCCCTCTTCATAGACAATGTTACTACTCAGATTCAAAATTTGGACGTCCAACAACTTGCTGACAAAATAGAATCCAAATTTGCTTGTTACACCTCAAAGAAGACTGCAAATTCCTACAGTGTTGGTTTCCAGCGACGGGCAGTTTCAGCTTCATGGCTGAGGATGACTTTTGGAGGGGTTGCTCATAATGTCGGACATCTTGATTTTGGAAGCTCTGATAATTGTCCGAGGTCCCATATGCCAGAATATGACATTGGTTTCTCAGCACAACCAAAGTTTGGCCCCATACGCTTTCTCTTCGCAGCTGATCTTCGTGATTTTACCTACGCTAACGCAAATGACACCTACTGTTTTGAGAACAAGGGGAGTCCTGGATGTTTGCAGAAGAGATTTAATTGGGGATGGGAATTAGGTTTTCTTCCAATTGATTCAGGTGCAAGCTTTGTTTCGGTGAGAGGTGGTGTCAATCAAAATCGACCGACTTGGGGTGCTGAAATCAACCCATTTATCTTTTTCCGTTTTTTCACAATTGAATATGCACATTACACTGAAAGCATGGGGCAAGAAGCTGGCGACAAGACAAATGCTCGTGATGTGATTCAGCTTCGATTTGCATTCTGAGCCGGACTACAAAATCTAGTGAGTTGAATACTCAATCGAATGACACTAGTTGCTGCAATTCTCCCAGCTGCCGGCCAAGGCAGGCGAATGGGAGCTAACCAAAATAAATTATTCCTTCCACTGAATGATTCAAGCGTACTTGAAGAGACAATCCGAAAAGTAATTAGTCACCCACAGATCTGTCATATTTATCTGGTTTATGCTCAAAAGGACCAAGAGTTTTTAAACTCTTTACGCACACTCCCTGATTTGACTCTCGTTTTGGGGGGAGAGAGACGTCAAGATTCTGTTGCAGCAGCACTAACACAAATTCAAACAGATCGTTTGGTTGAAAGAGTTATCGTGCACGATGCAGCACGACCACTCTGCTCGACAGAGCTTATCAGTAGGGTCATCCGAGCGCTGGAGCATTATCCAGCTGTCATTCCTGTTATTCCATTGAAGGACACAATTCGCCAAATTAATGGGGATCAGGTGAAGATGGTAAATCGACAAGATTATGTAGCGACTCAAACCCCACAAGGGTTTCATTTGTCACCTTACTGGCAAGCCACCCTCCAGTCTCAGCAAGAAGATTGGGACGTTACAGATGATGCCTCTCTACTTGAGAAAACTGGGATACCCGTACATCTTATCCCTGGAGAGGAAACAAATCTAAAGATGACAACACCTCTAGACCTGGAGTTTGCGAGGTTTCTTTCAAATCATCCCTTCAACCAATAGACTCACTACATTTCATGAATTTACACTTGTTGCGGATTCACAAGTTCCTCACAGCATTGATGCTGCTATGTTTTTTTTCAGTAATTTTCCCAGTTTTTGCCCAAGAAGATTCTGAAGTTGATAATGCTACGGTAGAAATGCAGGCACGATTCGAGGCCCTTTCCAAGGACGTCTCAATCAACCTACCCCCCACCCTGATTCTTCAAGAATTTATAAAAATTATCGCCATTGAAACCAACACGGTTTTTCTTTATGAAGAGAAAAATTTACGTGGGCAGATGTCGATCACAGCTCCTCCAAATCTAAAAGTTTCTGCCAAAGACGCGCTGTATTTCTTCGAGAAGATTCTTCAGACACAAGGGCTTGCTCTAGTACCCAGGGCCAAAAGTAACGTCGTTGAAATTCTTCCAGCTGCTGAGGCCAGATTTCTAAGACTTAACATCTCACAAGAAGTACCCCTCGACACTCAACAAGAATTTGTGATGCGGTTGATCAGCTTCAAACATGCTGATCTTAAAAGAATACAAGCGACGCTACAGCCGATCTTCTCAAAAGCTGGAGCCATGCTTCTCTATGAGCCCTTAGAGATGCTAATCGTCTTAGACAATGCTGCAAACGTGGAACGGATCGAAGAAATCATTGAAATGTTGGATGTTCCAGAGCCAGAAGGCGTTGGACAGGCAGTCACACTTTTTACACCAAAACATAGTGATATTAAAGAGTTACATAAAACTGTTACAGATCTTTATGCTAATTTGCAGCGCAGTGGTAAAGCAATCACATTCAAGTTGGTTATTGAAGAGCGAATGAACGCTCTCTTCATTGTTGCAAATAAACCAGTTACAGAAGAATTGGTAAGTTTCCTAGAAAAAATCGATGTGCCGGTTGAAGGCAAACAAATGACTATTCAGAGGCTCCGATACCTAAAACCTCAGGAAGTGATCGGCTTACTACAGACTGTTTTCCCGAAAACAGCTTCTGTGCAACTAGTACCCTTTGAGCCTATGAATGCTGTAGTGATCCTTGCCAGTGCAATCAGTACGGGAAGCGCAGTCAGCTTGATTGAGCAGTTGGATGTAGAGAGAGAACGAGGTGTTGAAATAACTATACATCCAGTAAATTATGCTGAGGCAGGACCACTCGGACAACTCCTGGCAACAATTTTCACTGACCAGATTGTTCAGGGGCAGGATAAGGGGGAAACTGCGAAATCAAGTCCCGTTAAAATCATCCCAGAAACGAGACTGAATGCTCTTATAATTCTTGCAGATGGATTCACTACTGACCGTGTTATAGAACTTGCTGAGCGCCTAGATATTCCTCAACAGGCAGCTGGAGATGTCTTATACGAATTAGTACCTCTAAAGTTCACCCGTGCTGACACTATGTCAGGTCTACTGACTAATGTTTTCTCAGAGATCAAAGTAGTTGAAAAAGAAGGAGAGAAAAAGAGCCAAACAACTGATTCCTTTAAGATAATCCCTGAACCTCGATTAAACGCTCTCATTGTTATTACTGATCAGAAAAAACTCTCACAACTCAAAAGTCTCCTGGGGATGCTGGATGTTTTCCAAGAGGAAGACAGGGCTCAGAGCAACTTCCGTTTGTACGCGCTAAAACATGCTGTTGCCAAGGACATGGCTCCATTGCTACTTGAATTGACAGGAAGAATTCGTGAGATAGCAACGCAAACAGAAGCTAAGAATAAAGAAACCGCTGATGACAAACCAAGTCAAGCTGTCGAAACAAGTGGAGAAATCTCCATTACATCTGACGAGGCAACCAATTCCTTACTAATTTTTGCACCACCTGAAACGTTACCTACGCTCGAAGAGATTATATCAAGGCTAGATGTGCCTCGCTTACAAGTTTATGTTGAAGCAATGCTGATGGAAATCACATTGACCAAAAGTCTCGATTTGGGTATCAACTGGCGAGTTGCTGGCGAAGATGATGGTCGAATTAGTACCGGCGGATTCCCAGGAACAACACCATTTAACGCCACCACAGCTACAGCAGCTGGTCAAAACGCGGCTTTTGGGGTTGTTGGTGGTGAAATTGAGTTTGGTGGTCAACAATATTTCAGTTTTGGAGCCTTCATAAGGGCCACTCAACAAGACCAAGATGTTGATATTCTTGCTAATCCTCAGATCATGATGCTTAACAACGTTTCTTCAAGCATCAATGTCACAACGAACACTCCGGTTTCTACTAGAACCGTAACGAATAACAATGGAGTCACCACTACCGAAACTGAATTTAAAGACATTGGGATTAAACTAACAATTAAGCCTCAAATTAGTGGTGAAGATAGCATTCGTCTCGAGATTCAACAGGAATCAAGTAATATAGTAACAAGTGGGGCAACAAGTGCGCAGACAGCCATCACAACTTTCAAGAGAGAGTTGAGCACTACGGTGGTAACCAGAGACAATGAGATTGTAGTGTTGGGTGGATTAATCAACGAAACTCGACGGAATTCAGCAAATTCAGTCCCAGGATTTCGAGATTTACCTTTAATTGGGGGACTTTTTGCCAGCAGCAGTGATACGACAGATAAAACAAATCTTCTGCTTTTTATAAGGCCAAAAATAATTCGAACCCAAGATGACCTCAGAAAAGTCACCCGAGGTGCAAAATCAAGGTATGAATCTTCAAATGCTGGAAATACAGCCGAGCAACTTAAGAAAGAGATGAATCTTGACTGAGTGGGAGGCTATTCCAGCATTGGGGATCTACCCAGATCGCGAGAAACCCCTCGAAGTTAAGATTGAAGTATTTGAGGGGCCGCTTGAACTTTTACTCCATTTGATTCGTAAGAAAAAAGTTTCAATCGATGAAGTCCGGTTGGCAGATCTCACTGCAGCTTACCTAGGTTATATCCGTGCGTTACAAACTGTTGATTTAGACATCGCAGGTGAGTTCCTCGAGATTGCTGCCACATTAATTCTTATTAAGTCTAGAACCTTGCTTCCAAGGCCACCAGTCACGGAGGAGGGTGATGAGGGAGAAGATCCAGAAGAAACGCTTCGAAGACGTTTGATGGAGTATCAACGCTTTAAAGATGCAGCTTATGCCATTGGAGCAAGAGATTGGCTAGGTAGAGACGTATTTCCACGTGGAGAGGACAATCTTGAGGAGTCTGTCGAAAAGGCAGATGAAATTAGGGAAATTCAAACTTTATCAGAGGAGGTTTCTCTGATTGACTTATTGAATTCCTTCAAACTGGTTATGCAAAGGCGTCCGAGAATCCATCACCACCAAGTTGAACCAGAAAGATATCGAATCGAAGATAGAATCATTGATCTGCTAGACATGCTCCAGACCAAGGCTAGCCTCTCATACGAGAATCTCTACCCAAGATCTCATAATAGATCCCATCTTATCCTTACCTTCCTTGCAGTCTTGGAAATGCTGAAGCATCGCTTGATTCAAGTCGTACAATCAGAAACTTTTGGTCCAATTCACTGTCTTCCCCACCCAGATTTGGAAAAGACTCTGCCGATGTGGCGTCAATCCGAGAGCTTGTAGTTATGAAGCAGTATTGCAGTGAATATTCGCTTAATTTGAATGAGCCAATGGGAGGAACTGCTGGTCACGCAAAGCACTTCTTCTTCATTACTTGGCCAAAAAAGAAGTGGGGACAAAAAGCCTTTCAAGATTCAGATGGAGTTTGGACATCTCAATACTCAGAGTGGAAAGATAGTCAGGCGGAAATACATGGTGGAATTTTAACCAGATTGATTCAGCACCCGAATCAAACAACCTCTGAAGGCTTAAAAATATTTGCTTATCCTGAGGGAGTTCTTTACGAAAACATTCCAATCGAAGCGGTGTTTGAAGTATTGGAAAATCATCTCAAGGGTAGCTACAAGACATACTCACCGAAGGCTCTTTCAAGCAATAAACAACTGTTTGTCTGCACCCATGGCAGGCATGATCAATGCTGCGCAAAATTTGGACAGAAGCTTTTCGATACACTAAGAGAATCAATTTCTGATACAGACCCTTCTATCGAAATTTGGGAATCATCACACCTTGGTGGGCATCGCTTCGCACCAACAGTGCTGGACATGCCCAGCGGTAAGATGTACGGCAGAGTAGAAACTAGTTTGATAAATGCATTACTCTACGAAGATTTACCTATTGAATTTCATCGAGGAAATGTCTTTCTCCCGGCTTGGCTACAAGTTGTCGAACTAGAAATCCAAAAATATCTCACAGATCGGCAATTGAACGGTGAAATTCAAATCACTCAAGAAGTGTTTCCAACAAAAAATTCTTTTGAAGCTTACTTCTGTTTAAAAGAAAAACCCAAAGTTAATTGGAAATTGAAACTACACCAGCAAGAATTTGGTGGCCCAAACTCTTGTAAAGAACTAAGTGCTGATAAGCCTCGCTTTCTTTGGGTCAAAGACAATATTGAGGAAATCAGGATCGACAATTAAGGAGCCCTGAACATGGCAGACATGTCCCAAGATGATTTAGATTCTATTTTTGGGGGAGAGGAAGGTGCTGAACCGCCTCCTGCAGAAGTAAGTTCTGAAGAAAGTGTTGAGAACCTCTTTGGGGGAGGTGATGATGATGGCGAAAGCGCTTCAGTAGCCACAGAAAGTTCTTCAGTCGATGACCTTTTTGATGGTCAAGAAGCTGAGAACTCCAGCGTTGATGCAGGAGCAACTGATCTTGATTCATTAGCGGGAACTTCAGAAAACACAGCTACTGTCAGCGGAGTGGATTTAGGCAGTTTTGGACCCTCTGGAGATTCTGCCGACCAATTAGGTAACATGGACAGCATGCTGAACATGGTCGATGAACAGACGGGTGAAGCAGAAGATGATTCTCCACCGCCTAATGTCGATGTAAATTTCCTTATGGAAATGCCTCTGACTGTCACTTTCGAAGTTGGTCGTGCAAAGATGAGCATCAGTGATTTGCTCTCTTTGGGGCAAGGTTCCGTTCTAGAATTGCACCGCTTAGTCGGGGAAGACCTTGACGTATTTGTGAATGGTAAACTCGTTGCGCGGGGGGAGGTGGTAGTTTATAAAGAAAAATTTGGTGCAAGAATCACAGAGATCATTTCCCCGACCGACCGTGTGAAACGAATGGCAGGCATGGATCGTTATCGGTAACGATCATAGGCTCTGTGCTGTCTTCGTCTTTGATTCACATACAGTTCTGCCGTTCCCCTCGAAACAAGTTCATAAAGGATTGCCTCCTTATTAGGGCGCGCACGTAGGATTCGTCCTAATCTTTGAACATGTTCCCTTGTACTACCGCTCCCTGACACCACGATAGCTACATTGGCTTCTGGGACATCGACACCCTCGTTTAGCACCTTCGAAGTCACCAAAGTGGGATAAATCCCTTCTCTAAATTTTTTGAGCAGTTGGTCTCTTTCTGTTGACTTGGTGTGGTGGGTCAGTACGGGTAGTAAAAATTCACGTCCAATCTTATAGGCCATTTCATTATCTTGGGTGAATAAAATCACTCTGTCATCAATATGTTGTGTCAAGAGTTGCCAGACTTTTTGGAGTTTTGTCCCAGAAGCCTGGCTTAATTTCTTCTGAGCCAAATAAGCCTGAAAAGCCTCTCTCCCCTCAAGACTGCGACTGCTTTTAAACAAGAAGTTTTGCCAACCGTTGGGTTCATCAAATCGAATTCTCTCTCTTCGAATGAAGTTTAGAAATATATTTCTTAATTCTTGATATTCTTCGAGTTCAGAAGTTGTGAGTTCAATTTCTATGGTTTGAACTCGATATGGCGCCAGAGTACGACCTTCTAGTTCATCAATATGAACTTGGTAAACCAAGGGTCCACAGATTTCGTAAAGAAGAGTTTCCTTGCCATCTGACCTCTCCGGAGTTGCTGTTAGGCCAAGACGAAATGGAGCTATTGAGGCTAGAGCAGCATATTGAAATTGATGCCCTGGCAAGTGATGGCATTCATCAAAGATTAAAAGGCCATATCGATTACCGTAATATTCAACCTGGAGTAGAGCAGAATCATAAGTACTCACAGTCAGTTGTTCCCACTCTTTATAGCCACCTCCCACTCGACCAACTCTCATCCCAAAAAATTGCTCTAATAAGCCATGCCATTGCTGCATCAGATCAATCGTGGGCACATGAACTAGTGTTGGACGTGACGTTTTAGAAATACAGAGCATCGCTAGCATCGTTTTACCCGCTCCAGTGGGCAGAGTAACAACTCCCCGCTTTCCAGCTTGAAGCCAGTGATCGAGAGCTTCCTGTTGATAATTTCTTGGAGTTATTTTTTGGGAAAGATGAAAACTAGTAGGCTCAAATTCTTTGGCATTGTCTAGAAATGGGATACCTTCTTTATGAAGATATAGAGCAATATCGTAATAGTTGTTGGCAGGAGCGCGATATGAAAGGACTCTTTCATCCCATTTGAGTTGGGAGAAAGTTATTCGGAGCACCGTTGGTAGGTTTTTAAGAAGTAGTGTCCCCCGATCAAAAAAAAGTTCGACAGGGGACAAATTCAGTTAGGGAGGATTGGTTGCTGAAGATTTTTTTCGAGGATCGCCATTCCATTGCTAACATCTAAGGGGACACCGTGAGTCACACATGCGGTTCCGAGGGCATACAATACTCTGAAGAGATTATGTGCTCTACACTGTTCACCCATCTGCCCAATGCGAACAATGTCTAAACCAAATGCTCCAGAAATTTCGACTTGGAACATATCCACCATTGATTTTCTAATTTTCGCACTGTCGACACCGTCGGGCAGCCTGATAGCGACTACAGAGTTCAATCTGTAGCTTTCTGGAATGAATAATTCCAAACCCATTGCTTCGATACCAGCTTGCAAAGCCTTTGAACTCACAAGATGTCGTTGAAACCGCTCAGGCAATGTCTCCTCACAAATCTGCCGAAGTGCCTCGTGCAGTGCTAAAATTCCTGGAACTGGGGCAGTATAGTGATATTGTTGATGTCCCCAGAACTTCTGAGACCTAAGAGCATCAAAACACCAGTGTGGCTGCCGAACTGATCTTTTCTCAAGAAATTTCCAAGCATCTTCAGAAAAGGCAATCACTGACACACCTGGAATGGAAGAAAGCCCTTTTTGGCCCCCAGAAATCGCTGCGTCCAAACCCCACTGATCCATCTCCATGGGCATTGTTGTTAAAGTGCAAACTGTGTCCCCTATCACCATTGCCCCATTTTCTTTGGCAATCCTGGCAATTTCAGCAAAATCTACAGTCTTGACTCCACATGACGTTTCCCCCTGAACCATTGTCAAAACATCATATTTCTTTTTTTTGAATGCTTCTTCAACCATTTCTGCGTTGATTGGGCTAGCATCTGATCGTTCAATATAGTCTACCTCCGCTCCAACACCTTCTGCCATTTCTCCCATTCGACCACTAAAAGTACCTACTTTTAAAACGAGTACTTTACGACCTGGCCAGAGGAGGTTCGTAATTGCCATTTCAATGGATGCCGAGGCAGGGCCTGACACTCCCAAAATTTTATTACTCTTCGTTTGGTAAGCATACGCAGCCATTACTTTCAGATTCTTGATGACTCGGTCCATCGTCTCACCAAGGTGATTAATCACTACCCCATTTGCTCTCGAAACCGCATGAGATATCGGAACTGGTCCAGCTCCCATCAGCAGTAAAGGCTCACTTGGTAAAATATTTGACAATGGCTCGGTAACAGGAGGCTTGATTATACTGTCCTGATTTAATCCAGAATTCATTTCACACCTTGTTCAAAAAACGATTCAAGCATCCATTCTCACGGGAACTAAATCTAGTTGGAGCAAAGAATAAGGAATCTCCCATGGAAAAGATAAAATTTGTTCTTCGGTATTCTGCCTAAAGAACAATAGATGAATTCCAAGAAACTGTTCATGCATTGTGAGAGAAACATCACATCCCTTATTCTCTACATTTAGTGAGGCTTCGGCAAGTGAACCACTGCAAAGATCCATTTCAAATACTGCCGGAATTATGCCGACCAAGAAAGCTCTGCTCCTCTGGTCCATGATACAAATCTGCTGATGAGCATGGCTTCTCAAAAATTCCGTAAGCAAAGCACGATTCCACCTGATCTCTTTCATAGACGAGATCGCATGGCAATTTGCACAGCAAGATAGCCAGCAAGAAGGCCATCTTCATAGTTAAATAGTGGATCTTTTATAAGATCAGGAAAATCTTGGGGATTCCGAAGATCTTCAGGGGTTAGACCAGGTAGGATTTCTCTAGCAAGCTTGAGCAGCTTTTCTCGCTGAAACTCAATCATTTCTTGCAGTCTTGTCTCAGCGAATGCTTCTACGTTCATTGATTATGAAATTACTTAAGTTTCAAGCAGCTTTCTCAACTTCAATTACTCTTCGCAATTTTGCTCGCAATTTCAAAATAATTTTTGTATGCATCTGAGATACACGTGCTTCACCAACACCCAGAACAGCTGCAACCTCTTTCATGTTCAGTTCTTCAACATAATACAGAGAGAGGATTGTCTGTTCCCTCTCTGGTAACTCCTCGATTGCCTCTTGTAAACGGCTTTTGAGTTGGTGCATTGACAACTCTGAAAAGGGATCTGAGCCATCTGGATCTCGGAGGATATCCAATAGACTCTGACCTTCCTCATCTTCACCTCCTCCTCCCAAGTGATCTAATGTCACCAGAGAGAGTGGGTTAGCATGGGCAACAAACTCATGATACTCATTCAAAGGCTTCTCAAGCTTGGTTGCCATCTCAGAATCACTAGGTTCTCTCCCTAATGTGCTGCATTGCTCATTCCAAGCTCTCTCCCATTCCGTAGCTGCCGCACGAACTCCTCTGGGTACCCAATCCAGAGCCCGTAATTCATCGAGAATACTTCCTTTAATTCGGTACTCAGCATAGGTTTGAAATTGAATGTCTCGCGAGGGATCAAACTTGTCTACCGCATCTAGAAGACCGATCATGCCAGCTTGATAGACTTCTTCAGGATCAACTTCTGGAGGAAACCTACTTGCCATTCGGCTTACAATCCGCTTGAGCAGAGAGGCGTATTTTAGTACGAGCTGCTCTCGGCTTTGTTGAGATTTGTCGGCATAGGGGTTTGCTTTCACTGCCTTCCTTGGCTGAGTAAGATCTTCAGCTTGTACGCCAACTTATTAGACGTTCCCAAAAACTTGGAGTTCTTTGTCGATTAACATTGTCTGGTTGCTCAATATACTCTGAGCTTTCAGCAACAGCAGCTTTGTGGATTTTTTCAATTTCTCTGGCTATCGAAACAAGACATCTTGCAGCTGGGGCTTCTGGAAAAGACTGTAGTAATGGACGTTGTGTGCGCACTGATTTGACCAGTAGGGGATCTTTTAGAACATGCCCCATGAAATCAATCTCTGTCTTTAAAAAATCTCGGGTGACTTTTTGGAGCCTCTCGTAAACCTGTCTCCCTTCCGCAGGTGATACAACATTATTAGCAATTACCCTAAATTTATTTATCTGGTATCTCGTCACCATTATTTTTATTAGAGAGTATGCATCTGTCATCGAAGATGGTTCTGGGGTGGCTACAATCAGAACCTCGTCGGAATTAGCAACAAATCTCAGTGTGTGGGGAGCGATACCCGCACCAGTATCAATTACCAAATAATCAATTTCTCTTTCAATTTCTCCGAGTTTTCTGAACAGATGGACCTGTTGATCACGATCCATTTCAGTCATTTCCACCACGCCTGAACTTGCCGGTAAGATTTTTATATCTCCCGGGCCATCCAAAATAATATCGTTGATGCTCTTTTCCCCAGAGAGTACGTGTTCAAGAGTGTACATTGGGGTTAAGTTTAATAAAACGTCAATATTTGCTAGGCCGAGATCTGCATCAAGCAGAAAGACCTTACGCCCCATTGACGCCAAAGCAATTGAAAGGTTAATGGAAATATTCGTTTTCCCTACACCACCCTTGCCACTGGTAATGCAAAGTACCTTTACTCGGATGGAATCCGACGTAGTTGTATTTTCCCCGACAATCCTTCGTAAGGAACTTGCCTGGTCGTTCATTGAGCACTTTCTTACAATGGGGATATGGTTGTATTAGCTCAATTACCAGAAATATTGAGCATCAAATCCACCAAACGCTCTTTCGTAGCGACTTCAATGTCTTCAGGGACCTTCTGCCCAGTGGTCAAGAAAGAGATTGGTTTCTTGAAACGGATGGAGTGATTGAACATGGATCCGTACGAAGAACTCTCATCAAGTTTTGTGAAGATCACACTATCAATCGGTATAACCCCAAAACGGCGAGTAATTTCGTTGAGATCGCTGTCTTTAGTTGTCGAACTCAACACCAAAACATTGTGTAGCCTTCCTCGCTCATCAAAAAGTTCTCGCAATTCAAACATTTGTGACTCGTCACGCTGCGAACAACCACCAGTATCGATGATGATCACATCATAATCTGAATAGCTTGCTATTGCGCGGTCTAAATCCGCTTTATCAGATACAATACTCAGCGGCACATTGATGATTTTGGCGTAAGTCCGCAACTGCTCTACTGCAGCAATGCGAAATGTATCAATAGTGATCATTGCCACTCTTCGCTTGTAACGAAGCAGTTGTTCAGAAGCGATCTTAGCAGCTGTAGTTGTTTTCCCAACACCCGTTGGACCTATCAGTGTAAAAATCTTTTGTGGAGCGGTAATGCTCTCAACCCCTCTAGTAGTCTTAACAATTTTCATGAGCATTCTTGCTATGAAAATTTTTACATAAGAGAAATTTTGAAGATCATCTTCTGCAATATTTTTCTGAGCTTCCAACATCAATCTTCTAGCAAACTTCTCTTCCATTCCACTGAAGCGAAGCTGTTGGTAAAGTACCATTAAGTTTTCAGGGAGATTGAGATCATCCATTTGCCCTGTTCTGGAAGCTAGAGAATGCAGCATGTAGCGCATTTCTCCCAACTCTTGTTTCAATTGGGCAACAGTTTGTCCCTCATAGCTGGCTGTACGATCCCCAAGATTTTGAATCAGTTCCCTCAGATCCTGAATCTCCTGACGAAGCGGCTGCAGGGCTTTGTAGGGATCGGAAGCAGGATTTGACTGTACTGGCTTTGCAGTCGGTGTTGGCATTTCAGGACTTGCCACTGCAGTAGTGCCCTCTGAACGAGGCATTCCATTTACTGTCGCCCGATATCCACTCGCAGTTGCTTGAGATGAGGACTGCATATTTGGTTTTGCCTGGCTTTTGTCATCTCGGGCAGCAGTCACTTCCAGCATTGTTTTAGCAAATAGACCAAACGCCTTATTACCCTCTTTCACCTGCCGAGTTGATACAATAACAGCTTCTGGACCAAGATCTTTTTTGATCAACTGCAGAGCTTCTTGGATATTATTCACGCGATAGCGTTTGAGATTCATGTGTCAGTCCGACAAAGGGAATTAGTTATTCAATTCTACCACCCCAAGAGCCTCAATACGGACATCAGGGGCAACTTCATTATGTGATAAGACGACCAAATTCGGAATAAATCGTTCAAGAAGCTTTTTAACGTGGGGCCGAATAAGTGGTGAACAAAGTAGAAGTGGTTGGTAGTTATTTATTTCAAACTGCTCAATCAACGCTTCAGTATTATTGATAATCAACTGAGCCATATTCGGATTCAAGCCCAAATAGGAACCGTGACCCGTGTCCTGTATGGAAGACGCAACTTGATTTTCAAGTTCTTGACTCATTGTGATCAGTGGCAGCATTCCATCAGGCGTCTGATACTGCCGTGTCAATTGCCTTGATAGGGCTTGCCGAACATGTTCTGTAAGCAGATCTGGATCTTTGGTCAGGTTAGCAACATCCGCTAGTGTTTCCAAAATTGTATGCAGATCCCTGATGGAAACTTGTTCTCGCAGAAGATTCTGTAAAACTTTTTGTACCACTCCTAAATTCAATTGCCCTGGAACCAATTCCTCAATAACCTTAGGATTACTTTGACCAAAGGTATCTAAAAGTTTCTGAGTCTCCTGACGGCCCAAAAATTCGAAAGCATGGTTTTTGAGAATTTCAGTGATGTGTGTGGCTAATACTGTTGGTAGATCAACTACGGTATAACCAGCAAATTGTGCTCTTTCTTCATCCTCGGAAGTAATCCAAATTGCGGGCAACCCAAAGGCTGGTTCAACAGTATCCACCCCACCGATTTCCTCGTCAACTTCTCCAGTTTTCATAGCCAGGAAGTGCCCAACCATCAATTCAGCACGAGCAACCTCGATTCCTTTGATGGTAATCGAATATTCTCCTGGAGAAAGTTCGAGATTATCTTTGATGTGCATTGGCGGAACGACATAGCCATAATCAGTAGCCATCTGTCTTCGGATAGCTTTAATTCTCTTCAGTAATTCTCCGTCTTGTTCTTCGTCAACTAGTGGAATCAGTCCGTAGCCCAGTTCTAAACCCAACAGGTCAATGGGCAGCAGTGACTCAATATTTTCGGGCTCTTCTTCAATCTCCTGCTGTAGCTTGAGTTGCGCCTGTGCTTCTTCGGCTTGTTGATTTCTGAAATTGTCCTGCCTAGCAAGATAAGCTAGTCCTCCTGTAATAATCCCTAAGGTTAGAAAAGGAAGAACCGGTAGACCCGGAATAATTGCAAAAGCTAAAAGAAGAGCCGCTGAAACATTTAGGGCCTGAGCATTACTGAATACTTGTTTACCCAGATCAACAGACAGCTTGTTCTCTGCTGATGCCTTGGTAACTGCAATACCTGCAGCAATTGAAATAATCAGTGCGGGTATTTGGGATACCAAACCGTCCCCGATGGTTAGGGTTGCGTAGGTCTCAAAGGCATCACCCGAACTCATCCCAAATTGAGTTACACCTATCAACAAACCACCAAGAATGTTGATCGTAGTAATGATTAAGCCCGCAATTGCATCACCACGAACAAACTTGCTAGCCCCGTCCATTGCTCCATAGAAATCAGACTCTCGCTGCACGTATTGACGACGTTGACGTGCTTGCGTTTCGTCAATGAGTCCAGCATTCAAATCTGCATCAATCGCCATCTGCTTACCTGGCATAGCATCCAGAGTAAATCTAGCGGCAACCTCTGCAATACGGCCTGCACCCTTTGTAATGACCACGAAATTGATGAGAACTAGGATTAAGAATACGATAATTCCAACAATCTGATTCCCACCAACAACAAATTCTCCAAATGACTTAATCACTGTTCCAGCGGCGTCATAGCCTTTGTTGCCATTCAAGAGAATCAATCTAGTGGAGGCAACATTGAGTGATAGCCTAAAGAGAGTCGCAATTAAGAGGACAGTAGGGAAGGAAGAGAACTCAAGCGCGTTTGCTGTGAAGAGAGCAACGAAAAGAATCAGAACCCCAAGTGTAATACTGAGCGCAAGCAGCAAATCCATTAGAATTTCTGGTAGGGGAACTACCATGATCATCAAAACTGAGATCACCCCTACTGCCAGTAAGACATCAGAATTTCTTGACAAACCGCTCAGACTAGCTGAGTTGCTTCCTACTGCCACCTAACAATTCCCAAAAGAGAAATAACTATTTGATGATGATCTAAAATCACTAATTTGCTAAATTGAATAAATTTGAGGTCAGCTTGCAATTTTTACCCCAATATACGGGTGAATCCGAGCTTTCCGTGGCAAATCATTTTTATCTTTTCCTTCTTCGGAGACGATAAACGTAGGCAAGAATTTCTGCAACTGCTTTAAAGAATCGCTCTGGGATTACTTGTCCAATTTCCACACCTGCATAAAGATCCCGGGCCAGTTTAGGTCTTTCCAGTATAGGGACATCATTTTGATCAGCTACTTTTCTTATCCTAAGAGCCATATAATCTACACCCTTCGCAACTATCTGGGGTGCATTCATACTCTCTCGATCATATTTCAGTGCCACAGCATAATGAGTTGGGTTTACCACAATTGCATCTGCCTTTGGGACTTCCTGCATCATCCGAGCATTCGACATTTCTCTCTGGATTTGACGAATCCTCGCTTTTAATTGGGGATCCCCCTCTGACTGCTTTGCTTCATCCTTAACTTCCTGCTTAGTCATTTTCAACTGTTGTTCGAAATGCCAGCGCTGATACATGAAATCAAAAATTGCAATCGCAATCAGGGCTAAAACCATACGCCCTGTGACTTCGATGATGACAGAGAAATTATAAAATACGATCTGTGCTGGGGTAATCAACGCAAGCGCATTGATCCTCCCCATCTCTTCTTCGAAAGTGATGAAACCAATGAAACCAATCAGCAGTAATTTTGCCAGGCTCTTCAGCAATTCCATCAACCCTTGGGTTCCAAAAATTCGCTTTAGACCCTGAAGAGGACTTAACTTGCTAAATTTTGGAGCAATCGGTTTCAGTGTGAAGCGAACACCGACCTGAAGAATTGATGAAAATATCGCTACAACTACAAGAAGAATTGCAAAAGGGATGAGAGGAATGAGGATTTTGCTGACAGAGGTCGCCATCAGATCATAGAGCACGTTACTATTCATATCTGAACGAATGGGCTCTATCATGATGTCAGCAAACATACTCTGTGCAGCAGTGAGGATATTCTGCCCCATCACCATGAAGGAGAGGGTAGCAGCTGCTAATAATGCAGCTGAGGGCAATTCTTTACTGGAAGCAACCTGACCATCTTCGCGGGCTTTTTCCCGCTTGCGTTCGGTCGGGGCTTCTGTTTTCTCCTGACCATCTTGTTCAGCCAAGAATTCTCCTTGTAAGCTCTAACTACAGAACAGCATCTAAAAGCAATCTTGTGTACTCATGTCTTGGATTGTTGAGTACAACTTCCGTGGGTCCTGATTCCACAACTTCACCTTCTCTCATCACCAAAACCTCATGACAAATTGCTTTTATCACTTTCAGGTCATGCGAGATGAAAAGGTAAGTCAGTTTGTACTTTTCTTGAAGGTTCCTCAGTAGATTCAATACCTGCCCTTGAACTGAGCGGTCCAGGGACGAAGTTGGCTCATCTAAAATCAAAAATTGTGGGTGCAAGACCAACGCCCGTGCTATGGCAATTCTTTGCCGTTGACCACCTGAGAATTCATGGGGATACCTAAAACGAAGTTCGGGATTCAGTCCTACTTCCTGCATCACTTCTACAACTCGTTTTTCCTGTTCTTCTGCAGAGATGTCACCATGCAATCTTAAGCCTTCTGCGATGATATCACCCACTGACATTCTTGGGCTCAGACTTCCAAAAGGATCTTGAAAAACGACCTGCATTTTTTTGCGGAATGGACGCATTTCAAGACGATTAAGCCCATCCAATTCCTGCTGTTGAAAACTAATTTTCCCATCGCTACTGATCAGACGAAGCAAAGCCATTCCCAAAGTAGATTTACCAGATCCACTCTCACCGACTATTCCGAGTGACCTTCCCTCGCAAATTGAGAAAGTTACGCCATTGACGGCCTTGATATGGTCGACTGTTCTCTGCAGGATTCCGCGCTTAATTGGGAACCAAACCTTCAAATTTTCAACCCTCAGAATTGTTTCAGCACCATCCATCATTTCAGCTGGATCGCCGGACGGTTCAGAGTCCAAAAGTTGTTTTGTGTATGGCTGAGTTGGGTTGGCAAAAAGGACTTTAGTAGTATTAGTTTCCTGCAAGACACCATTGTAGAGAACAACTACTCGGTCTGAATGATGTTTAACTATTCCCAAGTCATGAGTGATCAGAAGAACTGACATGCCCATATCCTGCTGAAGCGTTTTCAGCAAATCCAGGATCTGAGCCTGAATCGTCACATCAAGAGCAGTAGTAGGCTCATCAGCGATCAGTAGCCTGGGATTATTGACCAATGCCATAGCAATCATCACCCGTTGACGCTGCCCCCCTGATAGTTCATGAGGATAGGATCGCAACCGTTGCTTGGCTTGTGGAATTTCGACTCGTTCAAGCCAGTCTAAAGCCACACATTCTGCTTTAGACTGACTTACACCATGATGCCAAAGGACCGCTTCGCTTATCTGATGTCTAATCGTATGCAGGGGATTGAGGGATGTCATTGGTTCTTGGAAGATCATCCCAATTTCCTGCCCTCTCACTTGGCACATCCTCGATTCTGAGGCATCAAGTAGATCCTCCTCCCCAAGCCAAATCTTTCCAACACATTGGGCTTGGGGTGGTAAAAGCTTTAGAGCCGCATGAGCAGTCACTGATTTTCCAGAACCACTTTCTCCGACCAAAGCTACTGTTTCCTGTGAACCCACCTCAAAGGAGATTCCTTTGACAGCTTCAACTTTTTGATTGCCTTGTGGGAAGTGGATTGAAAGATTTTCGACCCGAATCATTTTGATGATGCCTGGAGGTTATCCTGAATGATTGGCTGTAACCACGAGCCAGGTAAACCGGCTTCGCTCATTGCGGGGGACACTGGGGCAAAAAGTGGGTGAGGCACTCCGTGGACAAAGCACCAGGCGTAGGGATCTACCAATTGAACCTCCTCCCCAATTTTGAGCGGAATCCTTGCTTGTCTTTCAACAATCTGAAATGGGGAAATACTTACACGCAGAACTTCATCCTCAGTTCGAACCAGCATATCCTCAAAATTCATATCGTTCAGAATAGATTTTGGTGGTGCGGGAACTAGAAGTTCAGTTTGCTCAAAATTGTTGAGATTTATTAAATAAATCTTTGGTTGATGTTCGTTTCCAAGCAGCAAATTTTCGCTGCTTTTGCTCAAACTAAGAAAACTTGGAAAATCATTGACTGAGATGCGCTTGAGCATTGATCCATCTTGAACGTTGATCAATTGAACCTCTCCAGCCAGAAGGACTGCCAATTGATCTTCAGCGGCACTTAGAGCAAAGTTCTGCACCTCTGATCGAAATTTAAAACTGCTGAGCAAATTTTGAGAATTTTCCTCAAAAACTTGAATCATTTTGGGAGAATTTTGATCGACCCTAAAAACCACATTTCTCCGAAGATATTTCCCATCTAGGCTCGCTGGTTTAACTTCTAATTGGTAGACCACCTCTGCTTCAACTTGTCCTTGATTTTTCCATTGGGCACAGAAATAGTCTTTTTTATTTGGGTTGAGTTCACTTTTTGAGTGTACCGTTGAATTTTCATATCTATGGTAAGTTACTTCGTCTTCATGGTGGGTATGGATGTCATAATAAATTGGCTCAGAGGCTGTAAAAGTTAAATTCAATCCTTGGTCTTGATAGACCGTCAAACAAACTTCTTCGTTTTCTCCAGCAGCCAAGACAAACTGCTTTTTTATACTTTCTTCATTATTTGGGATTAGAGTATACCCACCCCATAGAGCCAGAATACCCAAAATCAGAATTTGCATCTTCGTTCTAGGTGAAAATTTAAAAAATTTCATTCTTCGCTCAGTAACTTACGGATTCCTTTCACCATCTCTTCAGCTTTGTTGGAAGCCCGGTAGAGTGCTCGTGTTCTCCCCTGCTGGTCCATGAGATAAATATAGCCAGAATGTGCAATTAGATAGTCAGCCGCTGAATAGGAACGAGTATCCTTTATGTAGGCAGCTCCAAACTTCTTTGTGATTGCTTTCAATTCCTCGGCACTGCCAGTCACCCCAACAAGTGATGAATGAAAATATGTCAAAAATTGCTTCATTCCTTCCAACGTATCTCTCTCTGGATCAACTGAGATGAAAAGAGGTTGTACCTGCTCTACTTCATTCGGTTCTAGGTTTTCCAGAGCATCTTTGATGGTTGTTAGAGTAATGGGGCAAATATCCGGGCAAGATGTATATCCGAAAAAAACGAGTAGTACCTTTCCTCTAAAGCTCTGAGGCCCAATTTTCTTACCTAGGGTACTGTTTAACTCAAAATTTCCCCCAATTGTGTCATAAACATCTAAGCTAGTTGCTGTTAAGACAAACGACCATACACAAAAGAAAGTCAAAAAAAAGAACCGCATCCAAGCAACTCATTAAAGGTTTGAGGTTGTTCTCAAACAGTATTTACAGCCTGAGTGGAAAGCTCAAGCAACTTGAAATCACAGATAAAAATAATGGCAGCAAAGACTAATGAAAGGGTTAATCTTTGGTAAATCAGCTTTCAGCTGATTTTGAAATGCAGTTTATTTTGGGAGGCATCTAACTGAATTGTCATCCCTGACTGGAGTTCTCCGTTGAGAAGTCGGATTGCAATAGGGTCTTGAACATCTCTTTGGAGGGTCCTTTTCATTGGCCTTGCGCCAAAAACAGGGTCGTAGCCTCGCTGTGCGAGATAGACTTCAGCTGCTTCAGTCATATCTAACTGTATTCCTTGAGAAGTTAGTCGAGTTTGTAACTGCTCAAGTTGCATCCGACAGATATGGCGAATATGCGACAGCGAGAGGTTTTTAAATGGAATGATCTCGTCAATTCGATTTAGAAATTCTGGTCTAAAATGATTCAATAAAAGCTGCCGAGCTTCTTTCTGAAGATCGTTGACATCTTTCTTTTTACGATCCTCCCGCATCAAATCGTGCCCGATGTTGGTGGTCATAATGATCAGCGTATTACGAAAATCAGCACGTCTACCCTGGCTATCAGTCAATTGACCATCATCCAAAATCTGGAGGAACAAATTAAAGATATCGATGTGTGCTTTTTCAATTTCATCAAAGAGTAGAACTGAGTAGGGAGATTGACGAACCTTTTCTGTTAAAAGCCCTCCTTCCTCAAATCCGACATATCCAGGATCTGCACCCATTAACCTATTCACTGACTGCTTTTCCATGTACTCAGACATATCAAACCGAATCAGAGACTTATCATCATCGAATAAAAAGTTAGCGAGGGCTAATCCTAATTCAGTTTTGCCGACACCAGAGCTTCCCATGAAAATGAATGAGCCAATGGGTCTTTGGGGATCCTGAACACCGGCTCGGCTACGTCGAATAGCACTCGCAACTCGTGACAACGCCTCACTTTGCCCCATGATTCTTTGTTCAAGAAATTCCTCCAACCTCACTAGTTTTTCCTTCTCATCCGCAAGCATTCGGTGAATCGGAATTCCTGTTCTTCTGGAAACCACCTGTGCAATATCTTCTGCGTCAACCTCCTCTTTTACTAAACGCTCTTCGCGCCGATTGAGATTAGAATCGGCCTCCTGAAGTTGTGCTTCCAGTTGATCTAAAGTTTCGTAATGAAGTTTGGCTGCTAAATCTAAATCTCCATCACGTTGAGCCTCCCATTCTGCTTGACGAGTTTCTGTGATTGCTTGACGAAGTTGGCGAATCCTCTCTACAAATAACCGTTCATCCTGCCATTTTCTCTGCAACATCTGCTGTTGAGTCTGCAGCTGCTCAGCTTGGAGGACTAGTGAGTTTCTTTGCTGAATCGATTTCTCGTCTTTCTCACGACGAAGGGTATTTATCTGGTTGAGAATCTGACTTAGTCTCCTTTCCAGATTATCCAAGGCAATGGGCATGGAGTCCATTTGCAATCGAAGACTAGCAGCTGCTTCATCCACAAGGTCAATCGCCTTATCAGGTAGGAATCGCTCACGCAAGTATCGCTCAGAAAGTTGCGCTGCAGATATCAGAGCATCATCCTGGATAACGACGCCATGATGAGATTGATAGCTTTGCCTCAAACCTCTCAAAATTGTGATTGTTTCCTCAATACTTGGTTCACGTACAAGGATAGGCTGAAACCTTCTGGCGAGGGGCGCATCTTTCTCAATATACTTCTTGTATTCTTTTAGGGTTGTTGCCCCAATACACCGTAAGCGCCCCCTGGCAAGTGCGGGCTTTAGCATATTCGCAGCATCGACACTTCCTTCAGCACCACCTGCCCCAACCAACATGTGTAACTCATCAATAAAAAGTAGAATTCGCCCTCTGGATTCCTCAACTTCTCGAATAAGTTGTTTCATCCTTTTCTCGAACTCACCTCTGTAGGTAGTACCTGCAATCATTGTGGCCAGATCTAGAGAGACTAATCTACGATCTTTCAACCAC
>JAQWOT010000240.1 GCA_029245725.1 SAR324 cluster bacterium
AGGAGCTTTTTCCTTGCGCATAGGGATACTCCCGATCTGAAGAATATTCATCCATGAAGCATGTTGGGTTGTCCGATTCAGTTACGAAAAAAGCATTGCCGTACTGAAGGGGGGCATACCCAACTCGTCAGCGCTGCCTCCACAACAACCAGAAATTGTTATGTTTAGGGCGTGCTGACCCATTGAAGCTGCACGTGCAATTGTTGGACTGTTTGCCCTTTCAACTCAATGGAACGTTGCAGATTGAGTTCAACCATGTCGACAAAGGGCAGTTTTAAACTGCTGTAGAATGCTAGCAATGTGAATCAGGTCCATCAGTAACAGGATCAGGTTGGCGCCTGTGGGGGTAAGCTGCATCTGCTCCAGCCAGGATTCTCCCAAGACGTTTGAGATCGCATCCAGGTAATCAATGTTTACACGAGGGTGAACCACGATTTCAGCTTCCCAGGCTTTACGAGCTTGCTCGAGTTGTAGATCAACCGGGGGATTCTCCTTACGGTGTTGTTCCAGGCGGGCTTATAGTTGTCGCAGTTCTTGGCGCAGCTGATCTTGTCGTGATTCCCAGTGATGAATGGTGAAAGCCCCACCTGCAATACTGAGCAGCACGAACAAGACGGCCATCCAACAAAGGATACGTTTGAGTGAGGTTCGCGGACGATACCACTGAAAATTCTTCTCTGGATATGGTGTTTGTAGAATTTGCTGAAGCAGGGAACGTTTCAGTTCTCCGTTGTCATCGACTAAGCGTTGTTCCTGCCAGAGAACCTGATCAAGCAGATCTTCCCGCCAGAGTTCCTCGGTTTGACGTTCCCAATGGGGTAGCGACCAGAGTTGTTGCAGGCTTCCAGCATTCCAACGAAGGACTGTAGTCTGCTCCAATCCTTTGAGAAGCCAGTCTCCTTCGGCAGGTAAGGTCTGGAACCATGGTAGTAGTGCCGGTAAGACTTGTAGCGGACGTGATCTTCCTTGTGAGAGTAAGCGTTGTAACTCGAGAGCCTGTAGACTGAGTTGGGCCAGGAGAATTTTTGGGGGAGAACCTTTGAGGTGTTGCCAACCGACAGGTTGTTGTGGTCCGGGTAATTCAGGCAGTTGGAGATGATGACGCAGGTAAAAGGGCCATTCTTCCGTACGGACAGGGAGTGTCTCTGCTGCTTCCAGCCAAATCCAGGGGAGTTCCAGTAGCAGTCGACACCGTTTGTATTGCTGGCCTTTGAGCAGTTCAACAACTGTTTCAGGCTGGAGGGGCTTAGCCTGTTGGTGCCAACGGAGGATTTGATTTGCCTGGATCAGACAGCAGGAGTGTTTTCCCAACCAGATGTGCAGGGTGTGGAAGTCCTGTCAGCGTTTAGAACGCCATGCGGGAAAACACATCTCACCCAGATGCTCGACCATAGATCTGTGTCCACTGGCGGAGGGACGTCAGATCCAGGGATTCCAAGGATTCCCAGCGGCAGCGCCACTGCCAGTTTCCTTCTGCAGTACCCGGAATATTGAAACAGCAGCTTGCATCCAAGTTGAGCCAATCCTGCAATGGAGCGATCACCCAGGCTGCTGAAGAAGACCAGACCAGTCTCATCAGGGCAGGACTGACAGTGGCTTCATCCACGGGTTGTTGAAGGTAATCTTGAACCTGCAACTGCTGAGCAGCACTCAATTCCTGCCACTATCCACGAGTGGTGTTGTTGTCGTGAGTTCCCGTATAGGCGACTGCTCGAGGGCTATAGCTGTGGGGTAGGAAGGGATGCTGGGGATCATTGTAGAAAGCGAATTGCAGCACCTTCATTCCTGGAAAGCCACAGTCACGTCTCAAGGCATGTACCTCTGGGGTGATGAGACCCAAATCATAGGCTACAATCGGTAACTCACCCAGCGCAGCTCTCAGCGATTTGAATAACTCCAAACCCAGACCAGCTTCCCATTCGCCGACCACAGCCGTGAGCTCACTAGCAGGAATAGACCAGAAGGACTCAAATCCTCGGAAGTGATCAATCCTTACCCATTGCACCCAGCGCAGCAGCACAGAGAGTCTTTGTTTCCAGAAGGAATAGTTTTCTGCTGCAAGAGCCTGCCAATCATAAAGAGGATTGCCCCAGCGTTGGCCTGTCTCACTGAAATAGTCAGGAGGCACACCGGCTACATGGGAAGGTTGTCCGTCCTCCTCCAGTTGAAACCATTGCCGATGAGCCCAAACCTCAGCGCTGTCGTATGCTACGAAAATTGGGATGTCTCCGAAGAATTCCACCTTCCGCTGAGTGGCATAATCTCGTAGACGCTTGACGGTCAAAGATGAATTGTTGCCATTGTACTTCGGTGATTGTGGCTGCGTGTTCAGCTCGAAACTGGGTCAGTGCTTGGGGTTCTCTTTGTGTGAGATGAGTGGGCCATTGATTCCAGGATGTTCCCCCACAATGTTCCTTGACTGCCATGAAGAGTGCGAAATCATCCAGCCAATTAACTTCCTGCAAACAATAATCTGCAAAGGCGTTTCGATCTTCTTCAGAAGCTTGTTGCTGAAAGTTTTGAAAGGCTTGACGTAGTTGGGACTGTTTCCAGGAAGCAACCTGAGGAAAGTCAACTTGATCAACAGGGAAATTTGGCAGGAATTCTGGAGCCTCCCAGTAACCCTCTTCCTGTAGCAACTCAAGGCTGATCAGTAGTGGATTGCCGGCAAATGCAGAGGGAGACTGGTAAGGGGAGTAGCCAAAGGAGGTAGGCCCAAGTGGCAGGTCCTGCCAGAGTGTCAGGCCAGTTGCTTCAAGCAGATCGACAAATCGATAAGCCATTGGACCCAGGCCACCAATTCCATGTGGACTGGGGAGGGCGGTTGGATGGAGTAGAATTCCACCCCGCCGCTGTGTGAAGGTATCAGTCATTGTTACGCAAGAAAACCAGGTCACGAATATCTGGAGCAATGATTGGTTCTTCCACCTTGAAGCTGTTGGTGTCCATCATCCGCATGACACGATCTGCGAGGTCTTCCAGACTGTCAGCGTGTCGTACCCGAATCGAAATGATCGAAGGAACCGAGTTATCGAAGCTGAGGTAGCGGAAGCTCTTGTCCTCTTTATCCTGAATCATGCGTCGCAAGCGGCCCCCGTCGTTTTTATCAAAACCTCGGAAGACAAGGTCATAAGCAACCAAGGCATCTCGGTCAATCGAGATGGTCGACATCTCCTTGATTACCTGAGGCACAAACTCCTGTTGCATCTCCTGATAGGCGTCCTGCACAAGCCCTGCGATCATTGCTGACTGCACAGAGTTTGGGCCAGCACGACGTGAGACGTTGATAACAGTGTTGGCGAAGGCCCCTCCACGATCACTGGCGATGTTCTTGGCTGTCACATTGAGCGAGAGAGCTAGGTCTCCCTGCACGTTGCCACTCACTGCAAAGATATTGACCTCAATCACTACCTTGGCCAGTTGGTGTAGGACGTTGAGTCCACTTTCGTAAAACTCGTCACTGAGCTGAATTTGTTCAGCCAGCAGGTTTCCATCGCTGTTAGAATCACTGAGGAGTGCCATGAACTGATCCTTGGAGATGGTGGCGATCTCCCGTACCGCATCCTCATTGTTCTGCATCGATGTGATGGCGTTACGGTAGTCCATCATCTGCAGACCTCGCTGGTTCATGTCGGTCTGGATTTGGTTGAGGAAGGCTTCTTCCAGATCTGTGAACGTGAATCCTGCGCTCGACAAGTCAATGTTCTTCCGGTTGGTGATGATCGCTACCAAGGCATTCTGACTGGTGTTGATCAACTTCAGGTCTTTTTGCAGGGCTACCAGGACCTTCTGGCGATTGACCTTGAAAGCGGCTGAGATGCCATAGTACTGACCCATGAAAATACGACGCTCGCCAACGACTTCCTGATCATCCACGTAGTTGTTGATGTTTCGCGAGAGGTAGTCTTCAATTTTTTCGTAATTCTCATTGTAGGTTGATGAAGGCAACAACTCACGCACCATTTCATCAACAGCAACTACGGTAGCCAACTCGACAGCTTTGGTCTTGGCAGCTCGTAGATCGTTCTGCTTGATGAAGGACTTGGTCTTGACCTGAATCACCCGAACATCTGGGGAATCTTCTACTAGTGTTGGGCGACCAGACACATCAGCAAGGGTTAGGAATTCCTCTGGAGGAGGTGGCTCTGGTTTGGATTTTGAGCAGGCCACTAGCGCTATGGTCAGCAGCAAAAGCACAATGTGTTTCATTAGAGCAACTCGGTTGGAGAAAAGAGGATCAACTCACCAGTTTCATTATTCAGCAATCAGGCTCATGGATTGATTCAATCTGTTGTACGCAGTCCGCTGGTGATGGCGTTGACCGTGATCAGCAGTGGAACCAGCAATTTCTCGGCTTCATCATCATAACCCTCAGCCTTTAATCCACGCCACTTGGGTAGCAGGTCGAGTTGTTGCCGATGTAGACTACGCAGCCCGTTGCGCCACAACTCAATACTTTTTTGGATCTTGGCTCGGCGTTCCAAGGGGCCTGCATAAACACTTCTAGCATGCTGCGGCTTCGTCGGTACTCCATCAAGATTTGCAGCAAGAGTCGATTGTGGACTTCAGCATTGACAACCAATTTAGCGTATTGTGCGGTCACGTCTTCGTCAACCATTGCCAGGCTTGTTGCTACGTTACTGGTCAGATAGTGGAACGGATGCCAACTCAGGTTTTCCTCACAGAGTCTACCGAACACTTCGAGTTGGGCTTCTCGTAACTGTGATAAGGCTGTCCCCAGTCCATACCAACTGGAGAGAAAGAAACGAGACTGGCTCCAGGCAAAAACCCAGGGAATCGCCCACAAATCAGAGAGGCTGCGTTGCCCACTCTGCCGTGATGGACGGGAACCAATCCGGCTGGATTCAATAACGTCAATCGGGGTGGCTTCGCGAAAGAAATCGATGAACCTGTCTGCTTCCAGTAGTTGCCGATAGGCCTGTCGGCTGGACTCCATCAGGTCATCCATGACCCCTTCCATCAGATTGTGCAGGCGAGGCTGATTTTCCTGAAGTAAGGAAGATCCAGCAGTCCCAGCAACCAGCATTTCCAGTTGATAGTGAGCTGTCCCCAGGTTGGCGTATTTCTGAGCGATTGTTTCCCCCTGCTCAGTCAAACGGAGATTGCCACCAATGGAACCATGAGGCAAGGCCTGGAGGAAGCGATGTGTGGGACCAGCACCACGACTGATTGTCCCCCCTCGTCCGTGGAAGAAGCGCAGATAAATCCAGTGAGCCTGAACAACCTCCAGCAACTTCTCCTGGGCTCAGAACAAGCTCCATTGGCTCGCCAAAATACACCCATCCTTGTTACTATCGCTATAGCCGACCATGATCTGCTGGGTCGGTCGATCCCAACCAGTGGCCTGCTGTTGATAGCGCAGGCTGCGCTGGGTTAATGGATCTGCTAGAAAGCTCTGCATGATCGCAGGACTGGCAATCAGGTCATCAATCGTTTCGAAAAGAGGAACAATGTGGATCGGACAGATTAATCCGTCTTCTGTTTGGCGCAGCAGTTCGGCTTCGTTGGCCAAAAGATAAACAGACAGTAGATCTGGGGTGTTGTGGGTCATACTGACGATGAAGTTGCTGATTCCCTGCTCACCGTGTGCTTCCATGTACTGACGTAACACTCCGTAGCACTCCCGAATAGGAGTGGCTTGTGGGCCAATTGGTGTAGTGCTCAGGGCAAAGGGACGATGTGTCTTTAGCTCCTGTTCCAGAAAATTGAGACGTGCTTCTTCTGACCAACTACCAAAGCTGGTGTCAGCAAACCCTGCAGTTTCCAGTAGTTGTTCGATAGCTTGGTCATGGAAACTACTGTTTTGACGAATGTCGAGAACGGCTAGGTGAAAGCCAAAGGTCTGTACCAACCTGATGACCAGATCCACTTCCTGCCAAGCCATTCAGCCGGCTCCGACTTCCAGCAGAGATTCTCCTAGTAAGCGTAGATCCTGGAGCAAATCCAGAGAGCGTTGGTAGCTGAATTCACTGCAGTTTCCCCGGGTGCTACTCTCCGGTAATGCTTTGCGGAATAGCTCGACCAACTGTCTCCAGGGCTCACGGCGGAAACGATATACAACCTTGTCTCCACGACGTCCGAGGGCGTTCTGCAGTTCAGCGATGCGTTGCTGTAGGATTGTTGGAACGGGCTGTCGGTGCTCAGCAAGGCTGAGGGCATTGCGCAATGCTTCCAGTTGTTGTTGCAGTAGTTCCAGAGCAGTGGTGTGCAGGCGTTTCAGGCAAATTTCAGTCACTTCTGCCGTGATGAGAGGGTGTCCATCACGATCACCACCCACCCAGTTTCCAAAACTCAGCCATGGAAAGTGATTGGGATCATCTAACAGGACTGGATCAAACCCAACCTCTCGCCAGGCTTCACGGAGACGTTGATCCAGGGTAGGCAATATATTGGGAAAGACGTTACGTAGGTAGTGCAGGATGTTATCGAGTTCCTGCTCCAGTCCTAGTTTTTCAAGGTAAATCTCACCGGTACGCCAGAGTCGCTCCAGGATCGTGATGATTTCCTGGCGGATGCGCTCCTGCTCACTGGGAGTCCACATCTGATTTTCTCGCCAGAGCAGTAGCAGGTAAAACTCCCGATGATGATCCAGCACGGTTGGACGCTTGGCTTCTGTTGGGTGGGCGGTCAGCACTGGTTCCACCCAAAGGTACGGAAGTGGAGTGGCGATCTGCTCCCCGGTAAGTCCTGCTTCTTTAAAAGATATCAGAATGCATCACCACAAACT
>JAQWOT010000241.1 GCA_029245725.1 SAR324 cluster bacterium
GTTTCAGGCATTACCTGGCCCGATTGCACCGTAGAAAGCTGTGCTACAGTAAATCCAAAAGGATGTTAGAAATTTCTTTGAAACTGCTCAGCCATAAAATTAACAATGCTTAGGCGCCAATGCCGAAAGTTTTCTTGTTTACAGCTTTTTTGGAAGAAGAATGTAATAAATTGATTCCAAGAAATTTTTTCTCTGAAAACATAGCTTGATTCAACCAGATGCAGCAACCACACCACCTATGCTTAGGTCAGATCCAGAAACTACAGTGCGATTTCTATCAGAAATTAATTTTTTTGAGAGAAATAATTATGAGAATTGAGCATTTTGCAGGAAATTAAATTGTAGTCTGTTAGTTCCTGGAGTTGGGTCATTGCAAAATTTCGTTCCAGAGAACCATCAAAAAGTCCAAACACTGTGGAACCACTACCGGATACAGCAGCAGCCAGGGCACCAAGTTCTAAAAGTAATTCACAAATCTGATTCAAGGCGGGATAGCTTGAAAAAAGTGATTCGTGGAACTGATTTTCGATTTCTGAGGCTAGCTCTCTGATAGTAGTTGGTGTGGTGCTAGGGTGAGAAATTCTCGGTTTGCACATCCCGTAGGCTTTTGCTGTGGATATGCTAAACGTTGGAATAACGAGAAGAATTTCTCCCAATGGATAATTTTGCAAAGATCTTAAAATGTTTCCACGACCGGTTGCTAAGGTTGGTCTTGGATTCAGAAAAAATGGGACATCTGAACCCAATTGCTCCCCAAGTTCCTCAAGTTCTTTTTCAGCGAGAGGCTCGTCGTACCAGCGGTTTAGGGCGAGCAATGTAGCTGCAGCATTGCCGCTGCCCCCACCGAGTCCTCCACCGCTTGGAATTCTTTTTTGGAGGTGAATGATGAGGCGCACTGTCCTCCCTGAAGCTTCTTCAAAAAGCTTTAGTGCTCTCCAGACTAAATTCTCAGGCCCTTCAAGTTCTCGAAGATTGCAGCGAAAACTGAAATGCTTCATTGAATGCTCTTGCAGAGTCAATTCGTCAAAAAAACTAATAGGAACCATATGGGTGAGGATTTCATGGAATCCATCATCACGTTTGCTGAGAATTTGTAAAATAGTGTTGATCTTGGCTGGTGTGAACAATCGCATTGGTTTTAATTGCATTCCACGATCAACTCACCTGGATTAGCAAAGGTAGCTGTTCTGAGCAGATTGTAGTTAGGCCCACAAATTAACTCAGCTTTGCGATAGCAGTAGTTTGGATGATTAGGACAATTTAAATGGTATTGCTGGACTTGTCGTGGGGTTTCGACCATATCCTGAGGAAGGGGCTCACATTCAATTTGGAAGGTTTGATAAAAAGGCAGCGGGCTCCAACGCGGCTCTCGCTCACATCTTGTCAAAAGTGGTTCTGATGGCAAGCTAGTTTGACAGGCAGCTAA
The DNA here is from genome assembly GCA_029245725.1 of SAR324 cluster bacterium. Taxonomy (NCBI): domain Bacteria; class Deltaproteobacteria; species SAR324 cluster bacterium. The sequence continues at coordinate 1,427 of JAQWOT010000241.1, forward strand.
CATTAGCAAAGCGCTGTAGCAAAAATTCTTCATGGATTCTCTGAGTTCATAAGAACCGGCCTAATAAACTCAGCACATTGCTGGGCAGCGCCAGCTTCCTGCTCAAGTAAGTTTTGTGCTTGCAAACCAAGCTCTTTTGCTTTGTCGGGCTCTTTCAGCAGGGGCATAATTAACGACCGAAGTTCCTCAGCATTTCGTACACTGTAAGCCAGCTTGTCTTCAACAAAACGAATTGCTGTCGAATAATTGTGGAATTGAGGTCCAAAAAATGTTGGTAATCCGAACGCAACTGGCTCCATGATGTTATGGACTCCAGTAGTGAAGGCCCCACCCACGAAGGCTAAATTTGCCTTGGCATAAAGGCTATACAGAACTCCAATTGCGTCAACGATCAATACACGAGCTTTTGCAAATTCCTCTTTTTGGCCCTGACTCCAAAGATGAATTGGGTGCCTTGAAAATATTTCTTTGATCTCTGAAATGTGTTGCTCAGTGGGCTCGTGAGGCACAAGAATCAGACGCAATTCTGGTAACTCTTCAAGAGCATCCAGCAGGACAGAACGCAAACAAGCTAAATCAGCAGGCCAAATGCTGCCTCCTATAAAGACTTTTGCTTTATTCCAAGTTTCGGGAAAATCAGGTGAAGTTACACCATCTCGACGAGAAAGCACACTATCAACTCGAGTATCCCCAAGGACTCTGATGATGGACTTTGGATAGCTCTCTAAAATACGTTGGGTATCTCCCGCAGAAATTGCTGCAACTTCCTGCATTGCTTGATAGATAGTGGAAAAGAGACTTCTACCAATCAAGTTGCTGTGACGCCAAGAACCCTGATGCACTAAAGCAGAAACTAAAAACTGGGTTACGCCTTTACGCTGTGCTTCCCAAACTAAATTCGGCCAAAGATCGTAGCTGACATAGACAAGTGCGTTTGGCTGAAGTTTCGCTAAAATTCGTAAAGCATTAAAATGACTGTCAATAGGCAGATAATCTTTCCAAATTACAGAATTCGGTAACTTGGTAGAGCCACTTTCTAACCAACGCTTCGCATTGACCGAGGTATAACTAAGTGCGAGTTGAACATTTTCCTTCTCAAATTGCCTGAGAATTGGCTCAGCTTGCAGGATTTCACCTGCACTAGCCGCATGTAGCCAGAGAAGCGGTAAGTTCCAGTCACGTTTCTGAAGGGCTTCATCCATTCTCTCCCAGATGCCTGTTCTGCCTTCTAGAGCCTCTTTAAGGTTGGGTTTTTTCTTCGCCTGCTGCTTAATCAGCTGCATTACCAGAGGCTGAAGAATGAGACGATAGATGAGCTTCCAAAAAGTTGTCATTTTAAAATCATAGAGGGGTGGAATATCGCTTGCTTAGATTTGACGACTCAATTTTTGTAAATCTTTGTGTGGACAATCCAGATGAAATACAAGTGGTTGTTGACTGCCATTGCTTGCACATTTGGGGCGACTCTGGTCTGGGCTTCTACCCAAATCTTTCGGCAATACGTGGAACGCTTTCAGGAGGAAGCAGTCAAGACCTTTGCTACTTACGTCATGCAGGGTGAGCGATATCCATTACAACATGCCCTCTACGACATGCGTTTTCGGGTATTGCAGGAAGAACTGGATATAAGCCAACGTCGTGAGACGATGGAATGCAACCGCCGTCGCAATTTTGGTACTGAGATTCCAGCAGAGAAGCAGGAGTTCTGCCAGAAGTACGACTTCATCATCGATTTGGCCAAGGAACAACTTGCAACGGTCAGCATTTTCAACATTGTTTATTCGACTGTGGAACCCATTCTTCTGAGAGAAATTGAGACCCGTAAAGCGCGAGATACTTTCCGAGTTTGGATCCATCAAAAACTGAACTGTTTGGAGGACGACTACCGCTGTGCTAACAACGAGCGGGAAATGCTCCGCAGAATCACGAAGGGCAAACAAGAAGTTTTGGATGCTTATCACGCGGCTTTGATGCGCTTGGAAAGAAAGCTCTATCCAGATGAGATCACAACCGCACCAGTGTGGAGCTATGCCGGGCAAGCCTGCAAAGCTGTGGGTGTTTCGCCGCATGGCGAAGAAAGAACTGGGATGGTTTTTATTCCAGGTGGTTCCTTCAGGATGGGTAGTAAAGATGGAGATGCTTCGGAACGGCCCAGACGTGAGGTGACATTGACCGGTTATTGGCTGGATCGTTGTGAAGTGAGGAATGCGGATTATCTTAAATTTGTCATGCAGGATCCCTTCTTACGTCGAAGCTCCTTGTCACCAAAACTACATGATGGAAGCTATCTGAGAACCTGGAAAGACGATTTGATCGTGGAGTACAACGTCGGTAGTCATCCAGTAACTTATGTGTCTTGGTATGCAGCAAGATATTATTGTGGGGCATTGGGCAAGCGCTTGCCGTCGGAGGCTGAATGGGAGAGAGTAGCTAGAGATGATAAGCAGAATCAACCCTACGGTTATGGGAATGATCCTGTTTTCCTTTCTGACTACGCTTGGTATCGTCAAAACTCGGCAACAATGCAGCGTGTGGTCGCTGACCGAAAACCAAACGACTTAGGTGTATTCGATATGCACGGTAACGTTTGGGAGTGGGTGTACGATAAATTTGGTCTTTATAATCCAGAAGAACTGGTAGACCCTACCGGGCCATTAGAAGGA
>JAQWOT010000242.1 GCA_029245725.1 SAR324 cluster bacterium
CTACAAACTATTCAAAAGGATGGGAAGTGCTGTAGCAGGAGAGTTGAGATTAAATCCTTGAATTCTGTTGCAGAAGAAGAGAATCCTCCGTAGGATTCAGCATCCCCGAAGCTGGGGGAAAGATCAGTAAAGGTGAGCAATGGACGCGAAACCTAAAAATGCCAGGAGGTGTGATGATGCAGCGAGTCCGATTTTCAGTTTCACTCAGTTTGCTGGGCCTGCTTGCCGTGGTGAGTGGATGTTCCGAAATGAGCCGAGTGGACCTCACAAAAAACAGCCCAGGAGAACCAACCGTCCTGGAGGGTGCTTGGGCAAGTGTCTGCTACCCCGTGGAGTTGGAAGGCACCACGTATTCTGCAAGGGAAACCGTTGTCTTTAGGGGTAACTCCGCCAATTCTGTAGTTAGAAAGTACGAGGAGTTGGCTGACTGCAGTGGGGAAGGGATGGAAGACGTTCAAAAAACCTCAGGATCGTTCAGCATCTTGGAGGAGCAGATCAACGTGGAAGGAAAAGATCTGATTGAGGTAGAATCCACGTTTACCCGCTCGCTCTCACCTGACTCTGAATCCATTGGGATCACCTACGCAACCCGACGATACTTCCACGTTCAAGGAGACAGGATGTACGTCGCAAATGATCGAGAAGACGATAAATTGAAGATTGAATCCGAACACTACTGGGTCCGGCAATAGTGATTACGTCCACGATCGTTTCCCCACCTTGAGTTCACTTCTTTTTCTCCCGCAACCGTTGCACGTGATGAGGCAACCGCTCCAGCAGGGCATCGATGTCGGCTTGAGTGGTCTGCCAGCCCCAGCTCAGGCGTAGGCAGGAGCGAGCTTCGGTGGGAGTGAGACCCATCGCCAGCAGAACAGGACTTGGTCCCAGGGCACCCGAGGAGCAAGCCGATCCTGTCGAGACAGCAACTCCATCCAGATCAAGCGAGATCAGCAGAGTCTCTGCGCTCAAGCCTTGAAAGCCGACGTTGAGGGTGTTGGGTAGCAGAAATTGTGGATCTCCATTCAAGAAGAAACCTTCCACGGTCTGTAATCTCTCCAGAACCTGCTGCTGAAAGCTACGCAACCGCTCGGAGAGTTGAGGTTGTTGCTTGAGCACCCAGGCTAGGGCTGAAGCAAAACCAACAGCCAACGCGACGCTCTCGGTTCCAGCGCGCCGAACTCGTTCCTGCTTGCCCCCAGTGATCATGGGAGTGAAGGCCGAACCCTCTCGCACGTAGAGCAAACCAATTCCACCAGGTCCTCCAAGCTTGTGTGCGGTGGCTGTGGCGTAGTTCACTCCCAGTTCCTGCCAGGAAACAGGCACTCTTCCCAAGATTTGAACACTGTCGGTGTGCAGTGGAATTCCATGTTGCTGGGCAATGATCTGGAGTTCTGCAATCGGCTGAATTACACCAGTTTCATTGTTGGCACCCATCACGCTGAGGAGGCAGGTCTCTGGACGAATCAGTTCTGGCAGTGCCTCTGGCAGCACACGACCTCCACGGTCAACTGGCAGCAGATCCAAGGAAGCTCGTCCTTGTTCGGCCAAATGCTGTGCGGTTTCCAGTAGCGAAGGATGTTCGAGTGGGGAAAGAATCCAATGATTTGGCTTGTCCGCCTGCAGAAATTGTCGGAGGATCGCATTGTTGCTTTCACTGCCACCGCTGGTGAAACACAGTTCCTGGTATTCCACCCCCATCAACGAGGCTAGTTTTCGACGGGCCTCTTCCAGGCGATTCCGGGCTCGACGTCCGGGTCCATGTGGGCTGGATGGATTGCCGTAGCTGGTGGCCTGAACGGTCTGCATTGCTTCCCACACTTCGGGTAGCAGCGGAGCGGTGGCGTTGTAATCCAGATAGTGTTCGTTTGAGTTCATTGCATGTTGTTTGATTGCTGGAGACGTTGCTGCCTACTGTTGCTCTTGAGTCTGTGGTTGCCCGGAATGTTGGACGCCCAGGGTACGAATTTTTTCCGTGTGCCAAAGAAGCAGCCCCCGGTACAAAAGGAGGAAGCCCCACCCCCACCTCCAACGCCTGTCCGACCACCGCCAAAACCCCAGCTGACTCCTCCACCTCCTGCGAATCATTCGGTTTCTGATGTGATTTTCCTGCTGGATACTTCCGGCTCGATGGATGCCTTTCTGCCGGGACAGAAACAGAGCAAGCTGAAGTCAGCCCAGAAGGCGCTGGATTTCTTTGCTCTGAACATGCTTCAAGGCACTCGCTTTCAGCTGTGGAGTTTCAACGCCCGCTTGACGCAACACCCGAACTCTCCAGCGGCCAAGAGCAAGCAGATTATTTTTGAAGAAATTGGTCCTTCTGGTTCGGTTGTCCGTCAGCACCTGCAGCAGCAGATTGCTGGACTAGAGACTCGTGGTGGAACGAATCTCTACCAGGCGATCTTTGAGGCTCTGCGATATTTCCGCTCGCCAAGCTACCAAGTTCCTGAAGCGAATGTAAAGCGCTTCCCTGTCGTGGTGCTGCTGGCCGATGGTCAGGACGATGGCTACTCGGCGATCAATCGCACCCAGGTGCTGCAAAAACGTAAGCAGGTTGAGGAGGTTGAGGTCAAGGTGATCGGCTTCGGTGTCACCCCCAATAGTGAAACACATCGCCAACTCTGTGAGTTGGCCCGTCCGGCAGCCGATTGCCTAGTTACGTCATCATCCACGGAATTACAGACGCTGATCCGTTCCTTCACCCGCTCCTGAACATCATTTCGGAGAATCCATGCGTTGTACCAAGATCATTTGTACCATCGGCCCTTCCAGCTGTGAACCAGAAATGCTGCGACGCCTGCAGCAAGCTGGTATGAACATCGCCCGCCTGAACCTCTCTCATGGTGACCATAACACCCACGGTGAAGTCGTGCGCCGGATTCGTGACCTAAACCAGACCCTCAAGTATCCGGTAGCGGTGATGTTGGATACCCAGGGACCTGAAATTCGCACTGGTCTCAACGAAGTTGATCTAATCGTGGGGGATGAACTTAGGGTCACGATGCCTCCAACCGAGGAACAAGCGGATCCGCCTGTCAACACGCTGCACGTCAACTACCAGTACCTAATTGATGAAGTGAAACTGGGTCAATCGCTCTCCGTGGATAGCGGCCTCGTCAAGCTCAAGGTGCTCAGTCGGGAAGAAGATCATCTGCGCTGTGAGGTGATTCATGGTGGCTTCCTCAAGGGGCGCCGACATGTGAACCTACCAGGAGTGGCAGTGCAGCTGCCTTCCATCACGGCCAAGGACAAGGAAGACTTGCTATTTGCCAAGGAAATGGATCTTGACGGCATTGCGCTCTCCTTTGTGCGGAACGCGGACGCTGTGCGTGAAGCCAAGGAGATCCTTGGAGATGAGAGCAAGGGGATGAAGATTATCGCCAAGATCGAGAACCAGGAAGGTGTGGAAAACATGGAGCAGATCCTGGAGGAGGCTGATGGAATCATGGTGGCCCGAGGAGACCTAGGCTTAGAAGTCGACATGGAGGAATTGCCACAGCTACAACGTCGGATGGCCTATCTCTGCGCAATCCACGGTAAGCGCCTGATTGTGGCCACACATCTGTTGGAATCCATGATCGAATTTCCAGTGCCCACCAGGGCTGAAGTGACGGATGTGGCCAATGCAGTCTATGAACAAGCCGATGCCGTGATGCTCTCTGGAGAGACTGCATCGGGCAAGTTTCCCGTGGAAGCGGTCGAGACACTGGACCGGATTGTCCGTAGAACAGAGCGCTATCCGGGGGTGGATTACGCCAGCAAGATGAACTTGTCCAGCGCTCGAATGCACCTTGCAGCAGCAGCAGCTCAGATGGCGAGTGAACTACAGTTCAAAGGCTTTGTTGCAATCACTCAGTTTGGGCGTGGAGCTGAGTATATTTCGAACATGCGTCCACGGGGCTTACCAATCTATGCTTTCACCAACAGCGCACGAACCTATCGTACGTTGCTCTTCTGCCGCTCGGTCTATCCTTTCCTCGTGGAAGACTTTTCGATCAATCCGGAGTTTACGCTGGAACAGGCGCTACGGACACTACGTGATCGTGAGGGTTACCAACGTGGGGAACAGTTCATGATATTGGCGAACATCCTGACTGCGGAAGGCTTTGTCAATTCACTGCAGGTGCGGAAGATTCCTTGAAACAGGTGGGAGTGGCGACCCTGTGGGGAGGAACAGAGTCGCCGAAGGCCCGATGGCAGAGGCAGCACGCATCGGACCCTGGGGAGGAGATTTAAACCGAGCGGGAGACAAATTCGGGGTAGCTGTGCATACCAAACTCTTCCTCATCAGAGCCGATATACTCCTCTTCCTCAGAGACGCGGATACCCATAGTCGCCTTGAGAATGTACCAGATGATGGCGCTGGAGACGAAAGTAAAGAGTCCAATCACGATGATGCCCATGATCTGGGCACCTAAGGAGCCATCTTCCTTGAAGAGGCCAACGGCCAGCGTACCCCAGATTCCAGCAACTAGGTGAACCGAAAGAGCACCTACGGGATCATCAATCTTCATTTTGTCGAAGAAAGGCACTGCGAAGACAACCAACGCACCACCGATTCCACCGATCAGCATCGCCAGACCCATCGAGGGATAATCTGGTCCTGCTGTGATGGAGACCAAGCCTGCCAGTGCACCATTCAATACCATCGTCAAATCTACTTTCTTAAAGAGAAGCTGCGTCAGAATCATGGCGACAACAGCTCCAGCGCAGGCCGCGATGTTTGTGTTGGCGATGACCGCAGAAATCGCATCAGCATCATCCTTGGAACCCAGTGCCAGCTGGGATCCGCCGTTGAAGCCGAACCAACCAAGCCAGAGCACAAAAGTCCCAAGCGTTGCCATCGGTAAGCTGGATGCAGGGATTGGATGAACATTGCCCTGGCTGTCGTACTTGCCCTTGCGAGCGCCAAGGAGCAGAGCACCTGCAAGAGCGGCCCATCCACCAACAGAGTGAACGATGGTCGAGCCTGCAAAGTCACTGAAGCCGTCGATGAGCCCACCCAGTGAGGTCCCACCCCAGGTCCAGTGTCCCTGAATGGGATAGATAATCGCTGTCAATACGAGAGTGAAGGTCATGAAGGGCCAGAAGCGCACCCGCTCGGCGACCGTACCGGAGACAATTGAGGCAGCGGTAGCGACGAAGACAACCTGGAAGAAGAAGTCTGAGAGTAGGCTGTGACCGTCTGCAGAAGTGCCAGAAAGAGCAAATCCAGATCCAAAGACTGCGTTGCCCTCACCGTACATCAGGTTGTAACCGATCAGGTAGAAAGCGATACAGGCTACAGAATAAAGTGCTATGTTTTTAGTCAGAATTGCAGTTACGTTCTTTGTGCGAACCATTCCTGCTTCGAGCATTGCAAATCCAGCAGCCATCCACATAACCAGTGCCCCACTGATCAGCAGCCAGATTGTATCCAACACATATTTCATCTCAGCTTGAAATTCCATCATGTCCTCTCTGCCAAATAAAAATGAAGAATGTAGGGGGAATGTTCCTACACACTCAGCAGGGGATGTGCCTGTGCTGAAAATATTTTCAAATCAGCGGCAAGTCACTGATGTAATGTTTAATAATTAAACAATAATATTTAATTATTCTTTTGATCCGGCTGTTTATTGATTATTTTTTATGCAAAGAGTCGAAAAACTGGTCAGTTGGTAAAAACAGATGCTGAATGGTGAGAGCAAAATGCTGAATTTGAAAGCAGCAACTCTTCTTACAGAAAAACTGTGAACTCGTAAGCGAGTCTGAAAACGGAAATATCAAACCGATAGTTGTCGTGAGTTACCCAATTCACAGTCGCTACCCTGGAGGTGGCGAAAGATTGCATTCCCAGGCAAGATCATGAATGTTGCGCGTATGATGATTGAGTTACAGCATTGAATGAAACGCTCCTCCGCAACCAACTTTTCAAAGCAGGATAGCGTTTCGTTTTGAAAGGTTTGCGCTTGTCTTGCGAATTCGCTACGGTTTTTCCTTTTTCTGGTGAACACCGAATAACTTGGGAGGCCACATGAGCAGCGATTCGATCAAGTACTTGTTGTCTGAAGACCGTATTCCCCGCGATTGGTATAATCTGATCGCTGACTTACCTTCTCCACCACCTCCAGTATTGCATCCAGGTACCCACCAGCCAGTTGGGCCAGACGATCTGGCACCTCTCTTTCCGATGTCTTTGATCCTGCAGGAAGTTGCCTCGGAACGGACGATTGAGATCCCCAATCCGGTCCGAGATATTTACCGACAATGGCGACCTACTCCGCTGTATCGAGCCCGGCGCCTAGAGCAGGTCCTCGATACACCGGCACGGATCTATTACAAGTATGAAGGTGTCAGCCCGGCTGGAAGCCATAAGCCAAACACTGCAGTGGCTCAGGCCTTCTATAACAAGGAAGCGGGTGTCAAGCGCATCACGACGGAGACTGGAGCAGGACAATGGGGTTCTTCATTAGCTTTTGCAGGAGCCTTGTTTGATTTGGAGATTGAGGTCTTCATGGTCAAGGTGAGTTTTCAGCAGAAGCCTTACCGTCGAGCGCTGATGGAGTCCTATGGTGCAACCTGTACAGCGTCTCCTTCGGACAAGACAAGGTCTGGATGCAAGATTCTTGAAGACAACCCCGATTCAACAGGCAGCCTGGGCATTGCAATCTCGGAGGCTGTAGAAATGGCTGCTCAACGAGAGGACACGAAGTATGCTCTGGGAAGTGTTCTCAATCACGTATTGATGCATCAAACCGTAGTAGGACAGGAAGCGATTGAACAGATGGAGATGGCAGATGCCTATCCAGATGTGATCGTTGGCTGTACCGGTGGTGGTTCCAATTTCGCGGGTATTGTCTTCCCTTTCCTTGGCCAGAAACTGAGGGGTGGAAAAGATGTAAGGATCGTTGCGGTGGAACCGGCTGCGTGCCCTTCACTGACCAAGGGCCGCTATGCCTACGACTTTGGAGATACCGGTCACCTGACTCCTTTGACAAAAATGCACACTTTGGGTTCGACTTTTATACCTCCAGGCTTCCACGCAGGTGGATTGCGCTATCATGGTATGGCTCCACTCGTCAGTCACATCAAGGAACTTGGGTTGATTGAGGCCACGGCCTATGCACAGTTGGATTGTTTTGAAGCGGGTGTCGAGTTTGCCCGAGCAGAAGGGATCATTCCAGCTCCTGAGGCCAATCACGCGGTCAAAGGTGCAATTGTTGAGGCACTACGCTGCAAGGCAGAGGGAAAGAGCGAAGCGATTCTCTTCAATCTCTGTGGACACGGTCACTTCGATATGCAGGCCTATACCGATTACTTTGCTGGAAAGCTCCAAGACACGGGCTATTCGGAAGAAGAACTGGCGATGGCCTTGGCTGGTTTACCTTCTGTTGAGAATACGATTGGAGCCTGAGGTGTCAGAACAACCTCTTGATGAAGCAAAGCGCAGGATCAAGGTCGAACAGGTGGTGCGGGACTTCTTCATGGTTCTTGATCAGCACCACTTGACCCTAGAAGAAGGACTGGTTGCTTGGAACATGCTTGGCTTCACGATGTTCCAGGAGGCCTATCCCGAGGCTTCTCACGAGCAAATCCAGCAGCAGATGCTGGGTTTCTCACAACAGTTGTTTGAATCCCGCCGACGTTGAGTCGAGGGATTCGACGCTTGGTAGATGTAACACGACTATTTCGCCCTCCTTTTCACGCTGACTGATTCAAATATTCATGCAACCCGACTCAACCGCAGACAGCCGCAGTATTCGTCTGGAAAAACTGCAACAGCTACGTGATCAGGGTGCTTCACCCTATCCCTATTCCTTCCAGAGCACTCATACGATCCAGGAGCTACGTGATCAGGCAGATACATTGCTGACAGCCGCAACGTCAGTATCACTCGCAGGCCGCTTAATGGCTGTGCGTGGTAAGGGCAAGGTGATCTTTGCCAACATTCAGGCAGCCCATGAGCGGCTTCAGGTCTATGTGCGCAAAGATGAGGTTGGTGAAGAGTCCTTCGAAGTTTTCAACCTTTGTGACTTAGGAGATTTTCTTGGTTTGCAGGGGGTGATGATGTGCACGCAGACAGGAGAGCTGACACTCCGTGCGAATCGCTTGGAAGTGTTGTCAAAGGCGATTCGATCAATGCCGGTTCCCAAGGTCAAGGAGGTAGCAGGTGAACGCGTTGTCTATGATGAGGTCAAGGACAAAGAATTCCGCTATCGCCAGCGCTATGTCGATTTAGCCCTCAATGCTGATGTAGCTCAGGTCTTCCGACAGCGCTCACTGATCTTCCAGACAGTACGAACCTATTTGCTGGAGCAGCAATTTCTTGAAGTTGAAACCCCAACATTGCAGTCAGTCTACGGTGGTGCAAACGCGACTCCCTTTGTGACTCAGCACAAGGCCCTAGGGATCGATTTTTACCTGCGGATTTCAAATGAATTGTTCCTAAAACGCCTGGTGATCGGGGGTTTTGATCGAGTATTTGAGTTCATCAAGAATTTCCGCAACGAGGGCATCGACCGCACGCACAATCCCGAATTTTCAGCCCTGGAATTTTACCAGGCCTATGCGGACTACCATGACATGATGCGCCACTGTGAGAGCATCTTCGAACGCTGTGCTTTAGCAGTTCATGGTTCTACGCAGTTTGAATTTGAGGGAACAACGATCGATGTTAAGGCACCGTGGCCTCGGTTGACGATGTTGGAAGCAATCGAGCAGTTTGCTGGAATCTCCTTCACGACACTCAGTGATGAAGAAGTGTGGTCATTGTTAACTGCCAAGGGCTGGCATTTGGATGGAAGCTTCAGTCGTGGTCGTGCCATGCAGTTAATTTTTGAGGAAAGCTGTGAGTCCCAGTTAGTCCAGCCCACTTTCATCACGGATTATCCACAGGAATCCAGCCCACTTTGTAAGCAACATCGGCAGAATCCAGAATTGATTGAGAGATTTGAGGCCTATGTGATGGGTTGGGAGGTCGCGAACGCCTACTCGGAATTGAACGATCCAATCCGTCAAAGGCAGTTGATGGAAGAGCAGGTGGAGCGGGGCCGAGGTGGAGAAGCAGAAACCCATCCGCTGGATGAGGACTTTTTACGAGCGATGGAATACGGGATGCCTCCGATGGGTGGGATTGGTATCGGCATGGACCGGATGGTCATGCTACTGACCGGACAGAACAACATCCGTGACGTGATCCTCTTCCCAACCCTACGTCCCGAACAATTTGGGGAATGACACAATGCACTTGGACGAGGGTCTTGATTTTCAGCCAGATTTTGCCAAGTTGAACGGCTTGATGCCTGTGGTGGTTCAGGATGCCCAGTCTCAAGAAGTTCTGATGCTGGCCTATGCGAATCAAGAGGCCCTGTCACTCACACAAAAAACGGGGCTGGCTCACTACTATTCTCGTTCTCGTGATCAGCTTTGGCAAAAGGGAGAGTCATCGGGACACATTCAAAAAATTTGTGAGATCCGGATTGACTGTGATCAGGATACGCTGCTGTACCTAGTGGAGCAGCAGGGTCCAGCTTGCCACACAGGGAGGCAAAATTGCTTCTATCGCAAGGTGGTCGGTCCGCAGTTGGAGTGGTCTACAGAAGCAGGGTTGAGCGGAGAGACGAACTAAGGATGAGAACCGCTTTGCAGAAGCCTCTCATACTCAGTTTGTCAGATGTGGGCTGAGGGTCTGTTGCAAAGAAACGTAGAGCCAGTGCAACGCCAGTTGCTCCTTGCGTTGCTGCAGTTGTTGCAGTGAGTGTTCGATGCCTTCCAGCGCCTGTTCTCGCTGTCGGTTGACTGCTTGAACCCGCTGTTGTTCTGTAAAGATAACGCTGACCAGTTGCTCTAGGTGTTGTCGACTGTGAGTAGTGACGATCCAGTTGCCATTCTGTGCATAACTACAATAAGTGTTAATGTCCAAGCGGAGTAGATCATCGGATTCCCGGTAGTCGTTTGGGTTGACCCAGAGCCGCTTGGGAACATTGCCCAGACTCCGCATCATCTCCGCAACAATTTCTTCTTCTTCACACCATAACAGGACTTGCCGGCCGTTGAATTCAGCAGGATTTCGAGCAACCTCCTCCCAAGGTAGACTCCTACCCAGTTGCTCAACCAACTGTCTTCCCACTATGGCGACTCGATCAAGTACTTGTTGTTCCTGATCATACAGCTCCTGATGAGCCCGCAGTCGTTGCTGTTCCTGTCGAATTTCTTCATCTTCACGAAGTAATTTTTCTCGTCGTTCGTCCAACTCCTTGCGTTGCATGGGAGTACTGGCAATCGTCTTGGGTACCTCTATCGTGGGCCATTCTACAAAATCCAACACCGGTTCAAGTAATCCACTGATCGCTTTCCTGAGGTCAATGACGTTGCCTTTCAATTCTACTGAAGGCAGGGTGCGTAGGTAGAAGCCTTGAAGATCATTGCCCAATTGATGTTGTCCGGGTTGTAGGCTTTCGACACTTTCGACGTTGTTGAATCCGCGAGTGGCTAGAATGGAGCGGGCTAGTTCATTCAAGATTGGCAGACTACCCAAACAACGGAGAGCTTGTGGCCTTGGAGCAACCTGTTGCTGGCGTTTGGCGTGTGTCTCTAGATACTGCAGAGTACGCCGGAACGCAGCCGAATGGTCGGAAAGCTGTCGATGCACCAATATGGTTTTGATCTTCACATCTCCAAGTGAAAACTCGATCACACCATCCAGTGGTACTCCTGGGAAAAGAAAAAATCCCTTGTCGGTTCGGAGCAGTCCTTTGACCTGCTGGACTTCTACACTCTTGGCTTGTTGTGCCAGAAAAGTGGTCAACCACTCCTGCACAGACAGGGTCCTGTCGTCAGCTTCCAGGAAGCGAATCTGATCCAGCGCCAGCAGGGTTTGTGGTGGTAGATCCTGAACAGTGCGACGACACCAGCCTTCTCGTGGGTCAACGTACTCCAGCATAGAAACACGGGATTGCAGGTTGATCCAGGGAAAAGAGTGTAACTTTTGGGTTAGGAACACTCCGGGATGGGAAACCCGAAAATGCATCTGGTTGGTTAGGCGAACCCAGGGACTGGGTGGCAAAAAAGGACTCAACTCTTCCTGAATATTTTCCAGTACCAGTGCCAAGGGAACTTCTCGCAGTCGTGCCTGCATTTGTGAAAGAAAAAAGATGCAGTCCCGATGCTCTCGGAAGCCATGTGGCGTGAAAAAGGTGAAGACAGGTTGCAGGTCCTGCAAGTGGGCACAAGTGGACACTAGACGGTCTGGTTGTAAGTAGGAAGGGTCTAGCAGTGTGCCGACAAGTGGACCGTGTCCCGTGTATTTTTCTAGTCGCTGTAAAAGAAAACGCCAGAAGGATGGATTAAAACCGATACCTACCAGTTGCATGCGGCTCGTGCAGGAAACTTGAACTTGTAGAATTCCCTCATAGCGAGAGCTTTGTTAGGAATCCAAAAAGCTTTGCGAGAAATTTGCAGGAAAATGAGTTAGCTTACACAAAACAACCAGACCTTCAAACCAAACCATCGACAACCTATGTCAGAAGTTGCAACTACCGCAGAGGTTCCCAAAATTATACCGATCCAAACCGAGCACTGGCGCAATCTATTGTCGTTGACAGATGTCAGTCGCAAGGAAAATGAGATCATCTATGCTTGGGGAAAACTCAAACAGCAGACAGAGGCGCATGTGCCAGGTACTGGTCCGTTGGTGCTGGATGAACTCTACCTCGACTTTCTGCGCCTGCAAGTGCTCAGCTACCCGATTGTGATCGACTGGAAGAAGCCACTGACCAAGAGAGAGTGGCTGAACTGTGAATCACAACAGAAGGAAGTGACCAACCAATATGAGCAAATGTATAAGCTATCTGTTCACTTGCGCAAGCGTAGTTCAGAGCGCTATCCAGAAATGGCTCCCCTGTTCGGCATGCATCAGGAGTGCGGAGATGAACTGAGACAGCTGTGGGACTCCTTCCACAGCGCCTGGCGGGATTACAAAAAGGAATGGGAACACCTGCACCGCCAACAGCAAGCACGAAAGCGACGAGAGGCTGGAGGGAAGGCAGAACCTGGAGAAGACAATCCAGATATGCCCCTGGATGAGGAAGTCCTGCTAAAGATTCCACAGCCACCACCACTGCTCAATCGGGAACGATGGCATGTGCTGGTTTCGATGTCCCAGATGCTGACGACAGAACTTCGTTATCGGTGCCGAGATATACTCAAGACACCGGTACCGACTTCCAGATTTCCTCCCAGCGTGCAGCGCCTGATTGATGATGCCCGTCAGATTCAGGTGCAGACCAATGGCTTTGAACTGCTGGACAAGGTCAAGTGGGTTCAGCGTCGCAACGCTCAACTGGTAACTGAACTTGAGCGACTGACTCGAGAGACGATTATCACTCCAGACCTACTGAATATTGCGGAAGAGAACCAACCAGAGCGAGAAGAACGAAAAGTCAGGGGATACACGGATGATGGTTCAGGCCAAACTTATGGTCGGGAAGAAAACCGGACAGAGTGCAAAAAACGGCCAATCTGGTGGTGGGTGGGTACAGCCGCAGTAGTCGGGACAGCGGTGTTCTTGTTGGCGATATTCTTACCCTCCTCAGACCGTGCAGGATTGGGAGAAAAACTACCTCAATTGGTCTTCAAACCCACTGGACCAACCCGAACGGTAGAGAGTAACCCTGCTTTGCCAGATCCAGAGCCTGTGGATGTCAAGGATATGCTGATCAATCTTAGCTTTGATATGCCAACACGCCAGGTATCCAAGGGGACAGCACGCCAACTGGAGTCTTCCCTACAAAATAAAAGTAGTTTGCCGGCAGAGTTAAGTGATTTAGGAGCGCCCACTGCGGTTCTAGAAGCAGCTGGTGATATTTATCTCTATTGGGCAGATAAACTGACACGCTTTGAAAACACTCTGGAACTCCAACGTACCCTGCAAAAGTTGGAACGTCAGTACCAACAGATGCAGCAGAATTTGAAAAACCTGGCTCAGGTACCCTTCAAGGGACGGGTGGTTCCCACTCAGTCTGATGGTGAAGCCCGCTACGGGGTTGAATGGCAGGATGAGTCAGGCAATGTGGTGGGAACTCTCTACGAAAATGATGACGGAACCCAACTTCGTCTTCGCAATGGCGAGGTAACCGAGGGCATCTTCTCCCCCTATGAGCTGACGAAGTTGCTTGAGGAGCAAGCCTCGCAACGCTGATTCAACGATTGCTTGTTCGATCACTGACCTGTGAAATAGACAGATTCAGCAAATCTTTCAATTTTTGTTTGTCAATAATTACTATGATTTTTTCGGTTATCTGGTTTGTCTTCACGGTGTTTGGTAGCGGTGCCCTGGTTGCAGGGTTGCTGCTCTTGTGGACGGGTGGTCAGCTTGGTGAGGTCAGTGAAAAGCTGACTCCGCAACAGGCAGAATTGCACCTGGCAGAGTTGGAAAAGCAGCGCCAACAGGAAGAAGAAGCCCGAGAACGAAAACAACGGGAAGTCCGGCTTGATCGACTGCAACAACAGAACGAAGTTCTTCAAGAGGAAATCACACGCAAGCAGGAAGAACGTCGACAGCAGCGTACGCTCACCAAACGCTTTGGGGAAGCAATCCCAGAAGCTCCAGCACCAACACCAGAACCTCAGAACTTTTACGAAAAGCTACGCTCCGGGATCAGTAAGACCCGTGAACAGATGCTTGGTGGGCTAAGCAATGCCCTGCTTGGAAAGAAAGAAATTGATGAAGAGGTCTTGGAGAACTTGGAAGAAGCCCTGTTAGGAGCCGATATTGGGCCGGAGACTACTGAGCAGATTCTGGAGGTGGTGACTTCTCGAGTTGAACGTCAGGAACTACGCGATGTGAATGCCTTACGAGAAGTGATTAAGGAGGAGATCGTACGCATTCTGCACAAGGAAGTGCCGATTCCCACAGTTGTAGATCGTAAGCCCTTAGTATTGATGTTTGTCGGGGTCAATGGCGTGGGCAAGACCACAACGATTGGTAAAATCGCTGCTCAGTATCGCCGAGATGGACATCGTGTACTAATGGGAGCTGGAGATACCTTTCGTGCTGCTGCCATTGAACAGTTGACTGAATGGAGCCGTCGTGCTGAGTGTGACATTATTGCCAAGAGCCAAGGAGCTGATCCGTCTTCGGTGATGTATGAAGCCGTCGAGAAGGCAGTTCGTGAGGAATATGACGTTGTTATCTGTGATACTGCAGGACGACTGCATACTAAGAAGAATCTTATGGAGGAACTACGTAAGATGGTGCGGGTGATTCGGAAGATTATACCGGATGCACCTCACGAGGTGCTGCTTGTACTAGACGCGACTACGGGACAGAATGCCATCTTTCAGGCCCGTGAGTTTCGTGAAGCTGCAGATTTGACAGGGATTGTGATGACCAAGCTGGATGGTACGGCCAAGGGTGGAGTTATTATCGGGATCGTCAACGAATTTGATATTCCCGTTCGCTACATCGGTGTAGGAGAAGGCATCGAAGACTTGCGTCCCTACGATGCCAAGCAGTTTACAGACTCGTTGTTTTCTTGATCATAGCACATCTGCAGCACAGCGAAATCCCAAGTTGAAAGCCTGAGTCCAGGCTGCTAAGCCGTAACGACGGCTACTGCGCAAGCCAGCTTCAGTAGCCCGACCAAATAAGCCCTGCCAAGCTCCTCCACGAGCCACTTTCTGTGGATAAGCTGGATTTGGTGGTGCTTCCGGTCCTTTTGGATCCTGTAGTTTCGCTTGGTTGTAGGGAGCATACCAGTCAGCAGTCCATTCCATAACATTCCCCTGCAGATCATAGAGGCCCCAAGCGTTGGGTTGCCGTTGTCCAACCACGGCTGCGGAACGGAGGTTTTGCGAGGTCATTTCAAACCAGGCCTGATCTCTCAGCTCAGCTAGAACAGAGTTGGAGGTCTCCACAAGATTAACGGCTTGAGTGGCATACTCCCATTCAGCTTCGGTAGGAAGCCGCTTACCGATGGAAGCACAGTAACGTGCGCTGTTTTCCCAGTCTACATAGACTGCCGGTTGTTCTGGCAGGGTTGTGTCGAAGCCTCCATAACCACGCATGCATTCGCTGCACTGAGCGTAATCTGCGTTCGTGACTTCATGCACATCCAGATAGAATGGTGCTAATTCGATCTGGCGAATTGGCCGTTCATCGTCTTCTCCTTCCAAACTCCCCATCTGGAACGAGCCCCCTTCAAGCAAAGCCATTCCCGGACGATCACTGCTACCCTGCGGGATCACTAGTGCTGTAGTAGGATCAGGCTCAGCAGAAATTTCTGTTTCAACAGAATCCTCAGGTTCTGCCTCTGTGGCTTCGGTTGATGGGGCTATCATTGCCACTGTTTCTGTGTCCTGTGAATCATCAACCTCGTTGATCGGGTCTACTGTTGGAGTGATGGCCTCTTCGTTCTCAACAGTGATTGATTGGGATTCTGTGGTTTCCTCTCCAATACCTTCCTGATTATCTACAGCAGGAGAGACTTCTGGTTGAACTACTTCATCACTGGTGTTAGCGGTAGTATCTGGTTCAGAAATTACTTGGGTGGATTCATCTGGGAGGGTTTCTTGTTCGCTTACTTCACCAGTCGGTACTGAAGCGAGGCTTGGTGTTGTGGGGATCGCCACAGTCGCTGAGGGAGTAGTTGCACTTTCACTATTGGTTGTTGTCTCGTTTGTTGTGCTTATTGTAGAAGTGTCTTTAGTGGTGACTATTTCCGTTTCAGAAGTGTTTTTTTCCTCAGAAGGAGAGGTGATTTCCGTACTTTCAGCGGGCGCCTTGATCTCAGTAGCTTCGGAAGCTTGGGGAGTTTTGAATACACTGATTGACCAGGTTAACTGTTCGCTTAGCAGCACGCGGTTGGTCAGTAATTCCTGCAATTCCAAATCAACTTGAACTCCATCCTGAGTCTGGTTGTATTGGCCTTCCAGTAGCCAATCGGCCCCAGCAAGCCCAGCAAGCTCACGATTGGTCAATGGTCGACTTTGCAGACGCAAGCTGCCATTCCAGTCATCCAGAATGCGCTGTAACTGAGGGGGATGAATGAGTTGACGAGGAAGATCGAGACTTAGGCTGAGAAATAGAAGTTGCTGCAGTTGGCGAGAGATCTCAGTGACTTCTTCTGAACCTGCTGGTGGAACGGGCACAATGGCCAGTACAGGAGCCAAAACGCTGGGGTCCAGAGCAAGCGTTAGTAAGCGTTCCCGAAAGCCATCCCATTCGGTGGGTAGTCCTTCTGTAGGTTGAGCAAAAGAGATTTGACCAAGCAAGAGGAATAGACAACTGAGCAGAAGAAATTTTCGCATCAATCGCCTCAGGAAGTTGTGAGAGCTAGCGCATTTTTGATAAGCTGTTGACATTTTTCCTTGCCGAAGAGCGCAGCCATCATGCTGAGATCTGGACCGTGTTCTTCCAGCGTGATCGCGTAGCGCAGCGGAGTCCAGAGATCCTTGCCTTTAATACCGGTACTTTTCTGAATTCCTTTGACCAACTGCTTGAAGTTGCCTTCATCCCAAGTATCAGCGTCAACCAGGGCGGTTTGGAAAGTTCTCAACACAGTTTGTGCTGTTGATTGGTGTAAGTAATCGATCAACTCTGGTTGTCCAAGTTGAGGCCTATCCTCAAAGAAGATCGCCAGTTTGTCCAGTACTTCAGGCAAAGTAACTAGTCTTGGCTGAATGATCTGAGTTGCCCTCCGTAGAAATTCTGGATCTGCTCCCGAATAACGCGAGTTGTCCAACCAAGGTTGCAGACATCGCATCAGGTCATCCAACTCTAGACGCTGCAGATACTGCTGGTTCATCCAGTCAAGTTTGTTGCGATCAAAGACAGCCCCAGCCTTCCCAACTCGTTCGAAGCTGAATTTTTCGATCAATTCAGACATTGAGAACAGTTCTTGGTCATCAGAAGTGTTCCATCCCAACAAAGCAATGAAGTTGACCAGCGCTTCGGCAACATAGCCCTGAGCCTTGAAATCTTCAACGGCTACATCACCTTGTCGTTTGCTGAGCTTGGAACGATCAGGGTTTAGAATCAGTGGAAGATGCGCAAAACGCGGTGGTTCCCAGCCGAAGTAGCGATAAAGCAGAAGGTGTTTGGGGAAGGAAGGTAGCCACTCCTCCCCACGAACTACGTGTGTAATCTCCATCAGATGATCGTCAACAACACAGGCTAGGTGGTAGGTGGGAAATCCATCAGACTTGAGCAGTACCTGGTCGTCCAGTTGGCTGCTATCAATACTGACATGCCCACGAATTAGGTCGTCAATCAGGATCTTTTCTCCATCATCTGGAATCCGCATCCGAATGACATACGCTTCACCATCTGCCTGGCGCTGCTGTGCTTCCATAGCCTTCAACTCTCGACAGTGTCCATCGTATTTGGGATTCAGGCCTTGGGCTTTCTGCTGCTGCTTGAGGTTATCCAGGCGTTCCTGCGTGCAGAAGCAAGGGTAGGCATGGCCAGAATCCATCAGGATATGTAGATGATCTTGGTAGAGTGTGAGTCGCTCTGACTGACGATAGGGACCATACTCACCCCCAATGTTGGGGCCTTCGTCACAGTTCACTCCAGCCCATTGTAACATTTGCAGAAGGTCTTGTTCGGATCCCTCCACCAGTCGTTGCTGATCGGTATCTTCAAGGCGGAACACAAAACGTCCACCCTGCTGTTGGGCATAGAGAAAACTGAAGAGCGCGGTACGCAGGCCACCAACGTGTAAGTAACCCGTCGGACTTGGAGCAAAGCGGAGTCGAACCATGCAGCAGGTAATATTGAAGATTTTCAGAGTTCATCGTTGCGAAAACGTCGCATCCGAACATTGAGGAGTAAGCCGATGCCAAACATTTGTGAGAGCATTGCCGAGCCACCATAACTGAAGAAGGGCAGGGGTACTCCGACAACGGGCATGAGTCCAATAGTCATGCCGATATTGATCAGTACATGCGAGGTCAGAATCGTGACCACGCCTACAGTCAGCATCGCACTGACCCGATCCTGAGTATTGAGGATGTGCCCAAGTGACCAGAAGATCAATGCCATGAACAGCAGTAGGACTGTCAGAGTTCCTACAAAGCCCCATTCTTCTGCAAACACAGAGAAAATAAAATCTGTGTGGTGAGCTGGCAAAAAGTTAAGCTGTCCCTGAGTTCCCTCCCCAACACCTTGACCCCAGATTCCTCCGTTACCAACAGCAATCTTTGATTGGATGATGTGATAGCCAGCGCCTAATGGATCACGGGTTGGATCCAGAAAGGTCAGTACTCTTTCCTGTTGATAGGGCTTGAGCACGAAATGCCACGCAATCGGTAGAGAACAGAGTCCCAGCACTATGGATGCGAGTAGTACCCACAGCTTGAGTCCAGCTAGGAAGATCATCGGCATAAAGACTATCAGCAGCAACAGAGCTGTGCCTAGGTCAGGCTGTCTGAGGATCAGCAGCAAGGGAACTAGCATCAACAAACCTGGCCAGATGAGTTCCTTGATACCTAATCTGCCGATACGTTGGCCTTCCCGAAAGTAGTGCGCCAAGGAGAGTACAAGAGTCAGCTTGGCAAACTCTGAGGGCTGCACGAATACGGGTCCCACCTGTAACCAACGCTCTACTGGTGAACCAGGCCCGCCTGTGCCGATAAACAGTACCAATATTAGTAGAAAGATCGCACCAAGATGAAGGAATGGCCCGAACTGCGCCCAGATTCGGTAGTCTATTACCGTTGCTGTTAGCGCTAGTGCTAGCCCCATCCCCATCCAAATGACTTGTCTTGGCAAAAAACGACCAAGTTGTGGGCTTCCCATCGTAGCAGAGTACATCGCTACAATACCTACAGCACAGAGCATGAGTACGATACTCAACAGTACCCAGTCGAAGTTTGCAAATAGGCGACGATCCAGCATAGGCTGCAAAATCAAATGACGATAAAAAGGCTATCTGGAGAAAACAAGATGAAAGTCGGTTGCTAGCAAAGCCTGTGTCCGGCTTTCAGCTTGCAAACAAAGCTGAAGTTGACTGTAATTATCAGTCTTTTGCCCCAACTCTCTCTTCTGTACTTCTCGGTAATTATGATTCAGGACTTACGCAAATACACTGACAGTTTTCTATTCAAGCTGTTGCTGGGTTTCATCAGTGTCACCTTTGTCATTTCCTTTGGAATGGGCTCTTTTTTTGGCGACCGTAAGGAAGTGGTCGCCCGAGTCGATGAATCGGAGATTCTGCAAAGGGATTTCCAGCGCATGTATGGTCAGCAACTCGAGTCGCTACGTCAGCGGCTGGGAGAAAATGCTGACCAGATTGCTCAACAGGTAAATTTGCGACAGCAGGTATTCCAGCAACTGATCGATCGACAGTTGCTACTCAACATGGCCGAGAGCCTCAATCTGCGTGCCACGGATTTGGAGGTGCAGGAATACATCCGTCAGCAACCATATTTTCAGAAAAACGGTCAATTTGACTTTGAAACCTACGAAACTCTGCTCAGTCAAAATCGACTACCTACGGAAGATTACGAAGAATCTATACGTTTAGACCTGCTCCTCCAGAAAAAACAGCAATTGCTGACAGCTGGGATTATCATCAGTGAGAGAGATGTGGAGCAAAGATTCCAACTTCAGAATGAAAAATTGGAAGTGCGAACACTGCAACTCTTGCCGCAGGTCTTTCTGGACGAGGTGAGTGTTAGTGAGGAGCAGGCTCAGCAATATTATCAAGAAAATCCTGATGAATTCCAGACATTGCCACGTTACCGCTTGGCCTACTTTACTTTGGGGATCAACGATCTGACGAAGGTAGAAGATGTTCGTGAACGAGCCGTACGTCGCTACTATGAGCGAAACCTTGAAACGTACACGACCCCGCCAGAAGTGCGTGCTAGGCATATCCTGCTTCGCTCGCCTAGTGATGCTGATGATACAGCCAAAGCCGAACGGCGCCAACAACTGCAGGAGGTACGTGAACGTATTGTGGCTGGAGCAGACTTCGCAGAAGAGGCTAAAGTGGTCTCTCAAGACATGACCAAGGAGAAAGGGGGAGACCTTGGTTGGTTCAAGCCAGGCGAGATGGTCCCAGCATTCGAAAGTGCTGCCTTTGGGCTACAACCAGGTGAAATGAGTGATATTGTTGAATCCCCCTTTGGTCTTCATTTGATCAAAGTGGAAGAACTTCGTGAAGGAGGTCAGCAGCCGATTGAAAAAGTTCGTGAGGAAATTGTGGCAATCTTGGTAGAGGAAATGGCTCAGCGGGAGTTGGAAGAAGCCAGAGATACCTTTCGAGCAACTTTTAATGAAAAATCAATTAGTGACTGGGCTTCTCAGTATGGGAAAACTGCTCAGGAGAGTGAATGGTTGGATAGCAGCAGCACACCAGACGATCTAGGATCCGTTCAAGGATTGGCTCAACAGGCCAGTGAGTTGCAGCCAAAAGATCACGAGGTGTGGACTCGTAATCCTCTCCAAGGCTACGTGTTTTACCAGATTCAGGAGAAGCAGGATTCACAAGCTCGACCTTTTGAGGAAGTCCGTGAGATAGCAACCACTCAAGTTCAAGAGAAGCTCGCTCGTGAATTGGCTCAGCAAAAAGGAACAGGTTGGTTGACAGAATTGCAGAGTGAGCCAACCGCACTGGAGCCGATTGCTGAAGAACTCGAGTTAGAAGTTGCTACGATTGTCTTCAATGCTTCAACACGATTCCTTCCAGAAATTGGAGACAACCCAGAGTTCCGGAAATTAAGCCTGAAACTGGATGATTCCAACCCAGCTGCTGTTAGTGTTTATGAAGGTCGCACAGACCTGATCGTCTTCAATCGACGATTCGTGGATGTAGAGGATCCAGACACAGCTCGCGAAAGAATCCGGACAAATCTGCGTCTGGAATTGCAGCGAGCTATTGAGACCAAGCAGATTGAAGCATTGCGCTCAACTGCGATGATTGAGGTGGTTGACCCTGTGTTTCGGACAACCGAACCCTAATGTGGAAGCTACTCACCTGTAGCCTGGGGTGTATGCTTTGGGGAGTTTCTTCAGTCTGGAGTCAAAGTTCCTCGCTATCAGATTTATTTGAAAGCTCTCCAACGACAGATTTGCCAAAGCTGGAAACCCAAGTGGTTTTGGTGCCTGAAATTATAGCTCCTGGTGCAGAAACGGAGCTTCAGGTTCAGGTTTTCATTCCAGCAGGTTGGCATATCTATTCGATCAAACCGGCTGGTGAATTTGGACCAGAACCCACCACGTTGACTATCCTCTCTGGTCACGCAATTGTCACTCCCCTTCAGGAAAGCTCTCCAATTCGTTTTTACGATGAAGCTTTTGCCCAGGAGTTATCTGTTCATCAGTATGGACTGGAACTCCGCCTACGCATCCGCATTGCTGCCAACCATCCGTCTGGTTATGATGAATTACGTGCACAGCTTGCTTACCAAGTCTGTGACAATCGGATCTGTGCACCACTCCAGACGGAGTTCTTGGCTGCATCCCTGACCATCGAATAGCAAGGAGATTCTCTGTAATGAAAACCGGTGTCCTGCTGATCAATCTAGGTACTCCGGATGCCCCAGAATCCGGAGCAGTCCGTCGCTATCTCAAGCAGTTCCTGAGTGATGAACGAGTTTTAGACATCAATCCACTGGGACGCTGGTTGCTGCTGAACCTGATCATTCTGCCATTTCGATCTCGACGCTCAGCCAAAGCCTATCGCAAGGTCTGGATGTCAGAAGGCTCTCCACTGCTGGTGTATGGACAGCAGTTGGCCGAAGGAGTCCGACAACACCTCCAAGAATTGGGAACCCCGGTGGTATTGGGAATGCGCTATGGGAACCCCTCAGTTGGTTCTGCGATTGAACTGCTGCGTGAAGAAGGGTGCGATCGGATTCTCGTACTACCGCTGTTTCCACAGTACGCTTCGAGTTCAACTGGTTCGGCGGTGGAGGAAGCCTACCGAGAAGCATCAAGGCATTGGAATACACCTCATCTACAATTGCTAGAGCCTTTCTACGATGATGAGCGATTCATTGAGGCCTTTGCAGCTGTCGGTCGGCCTTATTGGGAAAAGCAACCAGATCATGTGCTTTTCAGCTTCCATGGTCTGCCAGAGCGGCACGTACAGAAAAGTGATGACACAGGTGAATACTGTCTCAAACAGCCCAATTGTTGTGCAACGCTTTGTGATGCGAACCGGATGTGCTATGGCGCACATTGCCATCACACTGCTACTCGCTTAGCAGAGAAGCTCGGTATTCCTCAGGAGAAATACAGCATTAGTTACCAGTCGAGGTTGGGACGTACTCCTTGGCTCAAACCCTACACAGATCAGGCAATCGAAGAAATGCCCAAGCGGGGAATCAAAAGGTTACTGATCTTCTGTCCAGCTTTTGTGGCCGATTGCTTGGAGACACTGGAAGAAATCGGAATGGAAGCAGTGGAAGACTTCAAAGAGGCAGGAGGTGAGGACTTACAACTGGTGCCTTCGCTCAATAGCAGTCCTCAGTGGGTAGATGGAGTGGCGAGCCTGCTACGCGAGAAACTTTGAGCAGGCTATGATTTGAGTCAGAATATTTTTACAGTTGCCTCTGGTACCCAAACTTCCCGATCATCGGAAGAAACCCCATGAATCCAACCAGAAGTGTATTCAACAATGCGTAGCCCCATCAAGGCAGGCAGCGTTCCCACCAATTCATGATCTGGCCCTGGTCCGCTGTAGGCTGTGACCATTGTCTTCAAAACCCCACAGATTAAGAAGCCATTGTCAGTGACGTACTGATTGTGGACCCAAAAGCGATCTCCTTCGAAATCTTCAACCAAATGCCAATCAGCGTTGGTATCAACATGTCGGAACGGAGTATAGCGTGGTGTGGGCCAAGCCATTCCTTTATCACTGGGAGCCAAATAGAGCTGGGCTCTTTCAGAGAGGACACAGCGAGTTTGGGTGGGATACTCGTTGGCCAGAACCGTTACAATACTACTGAAACTCAGAAGGCCAAGGAGAAGGAGTTTTTTCAACATCAGGGATTCCTCAAAATGAATGGTTCGCCTGTTGCAGCTTTGAGAAAAGTTAGGCAATGCGATTTAGTTTTTTGGCATGTTGCCGAAAAAATTCAAGATACGTGCTTTTTTTCCTAAAGTTTGGCAATCGGGAACCGATAACAGTAGCAACAAGTTAATTGGTGGGAGTTAACCCCGTCTCTCTATGGAGACGAATTGAAATCTCCCTTCTTTTCTTCCCTTGCTTCCTCAGGAGTTCCTATGCTGATCAGCAACCTTGTTTTTGAAGATAGTCTGGAAATGCGAATTCAGTCTGCAGATTTCGACGGCCGCGTAAACAGCGCTGTGCAATCCTTCATGGAAGGTGTTGAGTCCATGCTGGCTCAAGAGCCGGAGCGTCAGCACCAAGCCTATCAGTTCGACCGAGAAATTAGCCCCTCTGAGTGGTTAGCCCTCGCCTGAAATTCAGTAGTTGGCAGCCTGTGGCAGGGTTTCATCGGACCCTGCCGGGGAATTTGCTGAAGTCGTTTGATATGCATCTGGTAGCCAGATTTCAAACTGGACGCCTCCAGTCCCTAGATTCTCTGCACGAATCTCTCCCCCGTGTGCTTCCACCATTTTCTTGCTGATTGCTAGTCCAAGACCAGTCCCCTTTTCTTTGCCCTCTGTTTGGAAAGAATGAAAAATTACTGGTAGAACTTGTGTAGGAATCGGTGCTCCGTTATCTCTGACTCGAATTAATAGATTTCTACGTTCCTGATGCAGCATCACCGTGATGCTTCCTCCTTCTTGCTCCCTGAGTTTCTCCCAAGCATTCTTCACCAGATTGATTAGTACGCGACTAATTTTACGGCCGTCAAATTCTAGCCTTGCGTGGATATTCTTAGGATATTTGTATTGAATGTCCATGTCCTCAGCAAAACCAAGATAAACTTCTAGCTGAGTAATAAAATCTTCAACTTGGTGCTGAGTCTTGTTGAGTTGCATTTTACCACGAGTGAACTCAAGAATATCTTCCGTAAGACCGGCAACATTTTTTGAGGCCAATTCAATCTTACGAATGTGTACTAACGCACGGGCCACTTCCATTGGTTCAAGTGTGGGCTTATCCAACTGCTGAAGAACGAGAGAGGAATAACTCATGA
The DNA here is from genome assembly GCA_029245725.1 of SAR324 cluster bacterium. Classification (NCBI taxonomy): domain Bacteria; class Deltaproteobacteria; species SAR324 cluster bacterium. The sequence goes on from JAQWOT010000242.1 coordinate 24,097, forward strand.
TGGATCCGTTGGTGTTGCCAATATCATGGCCAAATTCCGCAACGGCATATCCCAATTCAATCAGACGTTGTTCTTGCTGCTTAGCTTTCCGCAAGTCTTCAATGGTATTTTCCAGTTGTTGCTTGGATTGTTCAAGAGCCTCGACATTTTCTTTCAATTCCACCTGAACATTCTGAAACTTCATCCACAAATCTTGTAGAACTGCGACTCGTAGTTCCAATTCGCTAGGGCGTCGACTGGTCGTTGGAAACTCCATCTCCTGTGTTTCATTTTCTCGTCGATAGCGCAGAAATTGTCGGCATAGGAGGTCAATCTGACCCATTGTGTTGCTGGTTTTTAACCAGAGTACCAATGCTATCGAGGCAACAGCTATCGCTCCACTTAGCAGCATTGCCGCTAACCAATCTGGTGGAGGGGGTGGAGGTACTTTTTGTCGGACAACTAACAGACCACGTACCTTATCTAGACCAACTGGCAGGGTTAGCAAAATTTGTGAGTCATCAAGTGGCTGAAAGACTTGGTGGGGCCGTAGACCAGGGAGGCTGACCTGCGACTGCTTGACCTGGCGATCCAAGTAAAGCAGTTGAACAGCCCCCTGAACTTCTTGGTCCAGCAGATCTTGAATTGCAAGTTGCTTGGTCGGTTCATCTTGTCCCAGCAACTGATTGATCTGCTGTACGAGTTTGTTCAGTGCAGTCAATTGAGAGACTGGCAGGCTCGGTTGTGTAGGTTCCCAAGTGAAAAAAGCCAACTGCAGAGACAAGGAAAGCGCAAAGATTACTGCTGCCAACAGTGAAAGCGGTAATTTTCTCAGTCGGCGGGTTCCCAAACGTCTCTCAGGACGATGTCGTATTGGTTTGCGACGTTGAGATGAGGAGAGGAGCTTCCTGCCCTTTGATCGGAGAGATCGTGATAACATATGTGAAATTCAGATTCTGTTGCATCCATTCAACAAGAATAACCGAAAGTACTAGCCCAACTATGATCGGATTTCAAGTACCAGATCATTGAAATTTCTTATTTCATCACAAATCACTGTATGCGTATGTAGTGATGAAAAGGCTTGTGCTTTGGTCTCTTTCTACGCAATCTAATATCTTTTCTATACGTAAAGAGAAGACAGCGGAGAAAATTACCGGGCTCACACCAAAAAAGGATGAAGCATGGCATTTACTGACTACAAAATTGCGAATTTGTCTTTGGCTGACTGGGGACGCAAAAAAATAACCATTTGGGAAAATGAAATGCCAGGATTAATGGCATTACGCAAAGAATATGGAGAATCCAAGCCTTTGGCTGGGGCAAAAATCACGGGTTCGTTGCATATGACAATGGAAACAGCAGTTTTGATTGAGACGCTGATTGCCCTTGGAGCAGAGGTTCGTTGGTCTTCCTGCAATATTTTCTCAACCCAGGACGAAGCTGCGGCAGCGATTGCCGCACAAGGTGTTCCCGTTTTTGCTTGGAAGGGAGAAACTGAGGAAGAATATTGGTGGTGTCTGGAGCAGACGCTCAAGTGGCCAGGAGGCGATGGGCCCAATATGTTACTGGACGATGGTGGTGACCTGACGGGCTATGTGCATGAGAAGGCTCCGCATCTATTAGATAAGATTCGAGGAGTCTCTGAAGAAACTACAACGGGTGTGCACAGCTTGTATAAGATGTCTCAGGCAGGCAAACTTCGTATTCCCGCAATCAATGTCAATGATGCGGTGACCAAGAGCAAATTCGATAACCTATACGGTTGCCGTGAATCACTGTTGGATGGAATCAAGCGAGCTACAGACGTCATGATCGCAGGCAAGGTTGCTGTCGTCGCGGGTTACGGGGATGTAGGCAAAGGAAGTGCCCAGTCACTCAGGGCACAAGGTGCTCGTGTGATCGTCACGGAGATCGATCCAATTTGTGCTTTGCAAGCGGCGATGGAGGGCTTCGAAGTGACTACTATAGAAGATGCTGTTTCACTAGGAGATATCTTCGTTACAACTACCGGTTGCTGCGATATCATTCGTCGAGAACATCTAGATGCTATGAAAGACAATACAATTGTCTGCAACATTGGTCACTTTGACATCGAGATTGATGTGCAGTCGCTCAATCAAGACCCTCATATCAAGAAGATCAATGTACAACCCCAAGTAGACCAGTACGAATGGCCAGATGGAAAGCGCATTATCCTATTGGCTGAGGGGCGCCTAGTGAACCTGGGTTGTGCGACAGGGCATCCCTCTTTCGTGATGTCTGCAAGTTTTACCAATCAAGTGTTAGCACAGATCGAACTCTGGCAGAGCAATGAAAAATACGAAAATCAGGTCTATGTTCTGCCTAAGCAATTAGATGAGAAAGTAGCACGTTTGCACTTGGGTAAGCTTGGGGTCAAACTCACTGAACTCACACCGCAACAAGCGGAGTACATGAGCGTCTCAGCAGAAGGTCCATTTAAACCTTCACACTATCGCTACTAAGTCTTCCGTCTCTCTGCTTGGTTACTCTGAATGATGGATAGCCAAGCTCATTTCACCGGTACAATCCTTCCCCGAGTTCTTCAGACCTAAAAGTTCACTGCTTTCTTTCTGTACTGATATCGATAAACCGCCTTGCATCAGACCTCTTTTTTGACAAGACTTGGGAGCCATTCCATCCTCTTTGTCAATCCTGCAGCAGCAGTTCCCCATGTTCACACACCTGCATCTACATACCCAGTACTCGCTTCTTGAAGGAGCTATTCGCGTCAAGCAGCTCGCAAAGGTCTTGAAAGAGCGAGGTTTTAGCACCTGTGCCATCACTGATCACGGCAATCTTTTCGGTGCTGTTGAGTTCTACCAGGCTCTTGAGAAGGAAAATTTGAAACCCTTGATTGGTATGGGTGCCTTTGTGAGTGAAGTGCCGCTTGCAGAACATCCAGATCCAAACGCCAATTTGTGCTACTTTCACACGCAGTTGCTTTGTCAGAATCGACAGGGATACCAAAACCTAACCTATCTAGCGAGTCTTGGGTTCACGGATGGAAAGCGGCGAGGTGTTCCTTTGATTGACCATATACTATTAGAGCGCTACCGAGAAGGACTGATTGTCCTGAGTGGTGGAGTGGAGGGAGAGTTAGGTAGCCGTATCCTCAATGGTCGCTTGGACGATGCTCGTCAACTAGCGCAGTGGTACGCCGATCTGTTCCCGGGTCGCTACTATCTGGAACTTCAGAATACGGGACTTGCTGAACAAGAGGAGGTGAACCAGGGATTAATGCAGCTTGCTGGAGATGTGGGCTTGCCTTTGGTAGGCACGAACAACTGTTTCTATTTGAATGCTGAAGAAGCTGAGGCCCAGCATATCCTCCGATTGATGGGCATGCAGCGCAAGGTAACAGATCGTGATGCCCCCCAGATGCTAACTGATCAGTGCTATCTCAAGACTGAAGCAGAGATGCAGGAGACTTTCATGTCGAGTGGTCTGCCACTCGAAGCATTGGAGAATACCGCTACGATCGCAGCTAGCTGCGATCTCTCGTTGGATAATAGTACTTACTACCTACCACAGTTTGAGATTCCTCAAGGCTACACCCTGGATAGTTGGTTGGAGTATGAATCTCACACTGGCTTGGAACAGCGGTTAAAAATTCTACATGAGCTTTATCAATCTTCTGAGCCATTTGAGGAATTTCGTAAATCCTACGATGAGCGGCTTAGCTTTGAATTGAGGGTCATCAATCAGATGAAGTTTCCAGGCTATTTCCTGATTGTTGCGGAATTTATCAATTGGGCCAAGGACAACGGGGTATCTGTGGGACCAGGTCGTGGTTCTGGAGCCGGATCACTGGTTGCCTACGCTTTGCGGATCACGGATGTTGATCCGCTACGCTATGGTTTGCTATTTGAGCGCTTTCTCAACCCAGATCGTATCAGCATGCCTGATTTCGATATCGACTTTGATGTTGAAGGGAGGGATAGCGTGATCGAACATGTGCGTGAGATGTACGGTTCAGAAAAAGTTTGCCAGATCTCGACCTTTGGTTCGCTCAAGGCCAAAGCTGTTGTCAGGGGGGTTGCAAGGGTAATGGATTTTCCATTTTCAGAAGCTGATAAACTTGCCAAGTTAGTCCCCAACGAACTCAATATCAGTCTGCAGGATGCCATTGACAAGGAACCTGAACTAGCCCGGATGGAGCGCGAAGGAACAGAAAATGAGCAGAAGTTGATTCGGTTAAGCAAATCCTTGGAAAATCTCAGCACACATCTTGGTACTCACGCTGCGGGGGTGATCATTATGGATCAGGATATCCGTGAGGTGATGCCTGTTTGTACAGGCAAAGACAACACTGTGCAGTCGATGTTTGCAATGAAATACGCTGAGGATCAGGGAGCGGTCAAATTTGACTTTCTTGGCTTACTCAACCTTTCTGTTATTGACAAAGCTCTGGAATTGATCAACCGCAACCGTACTGAGGAAGAGAAACTGGATCTAAATAAGATTCTGATGGATGACAAACTTACCTTTGAACTGTTCTGTCGAGCGGACACAACTGGGGTTTTCCAGTTGGAATCTTCTGGAATGAAAAAACTACTACTCGATATGCGTCCTTCCGTCTTTGAAGACATTGTAGCTATTTTAGCATTATATCGTCCAGGTCCTCTAGGATCTGGAATGGTTGAAGACTTTGTTCAATGTAAACATGGGCGAAAGAAGGTGGTCTATCCCCACCCCTTGATGGCAGAAATTCTCAAGGAAACCTATGGTGTGATGGTTTACCAAGAGCAGATCATGCAGGGAGTACAAGTACTTGCCAAGTTTACTCTGGGACAATCTGATTTGTTGCGTCGAGCGATTGGCAAGAAGATTCCGGAGGTGTTGGCTGAGCAGCGTCAAAAGTTTGTTGAGGGCTGTTGTGCAAATCCAGAATTTGTTGAGGGGGTACCTCGTGGGATGAGCCCTGAGGAGAAAGCGAACGAGATTTTTGACCTGATCGATTACTTTTCGGGCTATGGTTTTAACAAGTCTCACACCGTAGCTTATGGTCTGATTTCTTATCAGACCGCCTATCTGAAGGCTCACTACCCCGTGCAGTTCATGGCGGCAGTGCTGAACTCCAGCATCAATAACCCAGACAAGATCGTCAATTTCATTGGCGAATGCAAAGAAATGAGAATTCAGGTATTGCCTCCAGATGTTCGTGAAGGACGTAAGCAGTTTACGGTCACCCGCCAAGGATATCGTGTACACAAGCGTACTCGACTTCACTTGGAGCAATTCCAGTCGATGAACAACGCAGAGACTATTCGAAACGTACTGCGGCACCTCCTCACTCCTATGCTCGAAAAAGACTTTGGAACGGAATTGGAGTTTCTACAGGCGCTACAGACCCAGATGGAAGTCCTGAAAAATAATTTGGATCCTGCCGAATCCAAAATTCTCCAACAACTTCAGGTTGAACTTCAAACCACTGCAGATTCTGCAGAGCTATCTCCGATTCGAAGATTTCTGCGGCGAGAGGCTAGGATTGAAGCAGTGCGTTTTGGCTTGAATGCAGTCAAGAATGTTGGGGGTAATGCCGTTGATGCGTTGGTTGAAGCTCGCCAGGAAGTTGAAGAGATTAGTGACTTTATGGAGTTTTTGAAAATTTTGGATTTCAATCGGATGAATAAGCGGATGCTTGAAACACTGGTCAAGTGTGGAGCGTTTGATTCTTTTCGCCCTAACCGGGCTCAGCTACTCAACGTGCTGGATCATGCAATCCATTTAGCCCAGGAGTTCCAACGAGCAGAAGATGGCTCACAGCAATCACTATTCGATCTGATGGATGAGTCAGAGGCACGTCAAACCGAAACACAACTAGAGTTGCCAGACATTCGAGACTGGTCACTGAAGGAAAGGCTTCGATTAGAGAAGGAGGCTCTGGGATTTTATGTCTCTGGTCATCCTCTGGATCAATATGCTTCTGATGTTAAAGCTTTGGCAACCAGTTCCGCCGATATTCTTACTGGTATTCACAAAGAAGGAGACAATGTCTCCATAGCTGGGATTGTCGTTGAGAAGACCATCCGATTGACAAAGAACTCTGAAAAATTTGCTATTGTTCGTCTCGAAGACTTGAGAGGTATTCTGGAGCTGCCCATCTATAGTCGAATTTACAACGACTACGGACATCTACTTGAAATGGATGAGCCGCTGCTTGTCAGTGGGCGCATCAGTTTTCGAGATGATGAGTTTGGTTTGGTAGCAGATCGCTTGGAATTACTCAGTCAGGTTCGCTCTGAAAAAGCACTCAGTATGACGATTTGTATTGACCAGGAACACATGCCTCCGGAGCAGTTGCGCCATCTGCGTGGTATATTTCAAAAGTACCAAGGATCCCAGGAGGTTCACTTTCGTGTCATTACAGAGAGTGATGCCTCTGTAATGATCCAAACCCCAATGCAGGTTCAGTTGAATCCAAGAATGATGGATGAACTTGAGGAGTTATGGAAGGAGCAAACTGCTCTATTTACCTACGCTGTTTGAATACAGTTAGTAATTAGTAGGTTGCTCACAGGGGTTTTCTGCCAAAATCCTTGTGCGTATCCAAGCGATAGAAAGACCTAATAAAAGTGAAAGAGTTTGCCAGAGTCTCAGTAGAAGGGTCACTCTTCTGCAGAGCAGAATAATACTCGAGAGCACGATTGCCTAGACTATTTGATTAAGAATACTCTTTATCTTATAGCAACTCCATATCATTTTAAAAGCTCGAGAAAATCCTAATTGTCCGCCAGTAAAATAACAGTTTAGGAGTGCGATCCCGCTTAGTTGTGAATCTGCTACAGCCAGCACTTTTTGCTCAATTATAGGCTCATTAGTTCAGTAAAGAGTTGGTACAGGGTAGGTGTGTGGTCTTGGTCATAGTATCCTCCGATCAAGAGGCTTTAGTGATCCTCAATTTTTTGTTTGATGAGACTTAAAAGCAGTGGTGTTCCTACCACCCGACAATGTCAGCGAAGTCAGAAACAAAGCGGAGTGGGTTCAAATGCTGGTCTTGGAATTGCATCCAAGCTTTAAGCTTTTTTTCAGCCCATGAGGAGTAATTCATGTCTTTGTTCAACGATACCGCCCAATTACTTGCGCAGAAAACTTTAGATCTGCGTACCGAGCGACACAAGCTGCTCTCTTCGAACGTTGCGAACTTGGATACCCCCGGCTACCAAGCTGAAGATTTGGTATTCGAGAATTCATTAGTGGCAGCTCTAGAAGCTGAGACGCCAGGTCCGTTGAAAGTAACAGATGAGCGGCATCTAGATGGAAATGATGCGCCCTTGCTGGATACAGTCGAAGGACAGCGAATTCGTAGTGCGACCCCCTTCGCTGACTTTGATGGAAATACAGTCGATTTGGACAAAGAAATGGCCAAGATGGCGGAGAACCAGCTGATGTACAATGCATCGATTCGGATGCTCTCCCATCAGTTCCGGATGCTTAAAACTGCCATCAGTGAGACCAAATAATGAGTTTTCTATCCGCATTTAATACTAGCGTATCTGGAATGACTGCCCAGCGGCAGCGTGTTAACACAATTTCAGAAAATATCGCCAACGCTGAGACAACCCGTACTCCTCAGGGAGGGCCTTACCGGCGTCGGGAAGTAATTCTGGCATCCGTGGCGAATGATCGAACTTTTGAAGAAGAATTGCTCTCTCAAGATCGTTCTGTCAGCACTTCAACTGAGGTAAAAGTTGTGGGCGTTGTGCAGGATGAGCGACCACCAATTCTTCGCTTTGAGCCAGGGCATCCTGACGCCAACGAAGAGGGCTATGTGGAGATGCCCAACGTGAATATCATGGAAGAGATGGTCAACTTAATGTCCGCAAACCGTTCCTACGAGGCCAACACTGCGGCCTTCAATGCAACTAAGAACATGGTTCAGTCAGCCCTTGATCTCGGACGAAACGCCTAAGATTTTGGTTGCTTGACCTCGGCGGCCATTCAGGAGGGCCCATGAACGTGCAGAAGCCAACCGCCTTGGATAATAAACTCACTGTCCCTATGCGTCCAACCCAGACTGCTGTGACAACAGAGAGACCCTTCCAGCATCAGATGCAGCAAGCCCTCAGTTCTGTTGATAACTTTGGCAAGGATGTGGATTCAGTATTGGATGGCCTCCACAGTAGTGTGAATCTGCAAGCAGAAGTGCGACAAGCACGCAGCATGTATGAGCGAGCAATGGAAGTGCAGCAGTCTCTACAAAAACTCTATCGACATCTACGCTCTGCAGAAAGTGTTTGAAAGAGTGGAATTTTTTGCCCGAAACTCTTGCCACTTCTTGGTTTTACTCTATTAATCAAATTTTATGAAATTGCCTCCTGATTCGCTCTCCAGTTTGCAGGGCAAAAGCCTACTGCCCGATCCGTCCCGACCCAGCGTTGCTGAATCTGGCGCCAATATTGGACAAACATTTGAACGGATGCTGATGGAAGTTAATCGTCAGCATCAGGAAGCTGAGCAGAAGCAAGTAGAGTTGTTGACAGCCTCTGAGAAAGATATCCACGGAACTGTCATTGCCATGGAGAAGGCAGAAATCTCACTGCGATTACTGCTGCAGGTACGCAACAAACTAACAACAGCTTACGAAGAAGTTATGCGGATGCAGGTCTGATCTACTTGTTATCGCTCCTGTAGAACTTTTTGAGAGCAAGGTAGTGGAATCAATTTTGCTGGCATCGCACGCACAACATTGAGTACACAAGGGCGTTAATCGCCGACGTGTAAGACTTTCCTGAAAATAATCACTTATTGCGAAGAACTGTAAACAAGTCTTCGATCAATTTTCTATTGTAGTATATCCGCTCAAGGCACTTTAGATGGCAGAGCAGGCCGGCGTTCTAGGCGACGTAAGACTCCAGTTCCAAGATTTTTTCGGTTCCTTAAGTATCGCCAAACGGGTCACCGTTCTGGTATCGCTGCTGATCGTCCTAGTTGGGATGGTTTCAATCATCATCATTTCCAACCAAGATAGCTGGGCTCCACTCTACTCAAATTTAGAGACTCAGGACGCCGCACGCATCGTACAAAAACTCCAAGAAAATCAGATTCCTTACCTGCTCGGTCCTGGTGGGAACTCTGTAATGGTGCATCCAGAAATGGCTGACCAAGCTCGCTTGACGTTGGCCAGCGAAAAGGTACTACCAGGTGGTGGTATTGGATTTCTCGACCTTTTTGAACAGCCAGCACTGGGCGAAACAGAATTTCAGCAGCAGGTCAAGTATCGGATTGCCCAAGAGGGCGAGTTAGCGCGTCTGGTTGGTATGATTGAGAGCATTGATCGGGCTAAAGTCTCACTAGCTGTTCCGCAGAAAACCTTGTTTTCAGATTCTCAAGAAGAAGCTTCAGCTTCAGTAGCTCTAACTGTTAAATCTCAAGGTATTTCAGAAAAACAGGTCGAAACTGTCGTTCATTTGGTTGCAGGTGCTGTCGAGGGTTTGGAGCCGCGTCGGGTCAGAATTACTGATCAGAAAGGGCGCTTGCTGACTGAGGGAATGGATGATCAGACTGTTGGTGGACGCTTGGATGAACACTATTCCTATAAGCGACGATTGGAGATGGAACTGGAGCAGAAAGTGATTGCCCAGTTAGAAGAGGTCGTTGGAGAAGACCGGGTTCGAGTCAATGTCAACGCGGTGCTCCAATTCGACCGCGAGACGATTCGTGAGCAATTGATTGATCCTGATCAGACTAGCGTTGTCAGTGAACAATTGGTGGACGAAGCCTCAACGGGAACACGTTCTATCCCAGTTGGCCCTGCTGGTGTCACTACCAATCTTCCAGAAGCTACGGGTCGTGAGGCGGCAACTGTTTCTGAATTTGCCAAGAAGAATTCCACAAGAAATTATGAAACATCTCGTCGTGAAATAGTCAAAGAAACTGCATCTGGCCAAGTCTTACGATTGACGGTTTCAGTTTTGCTGGACAATAAGCGCCCACAAATTCTTGATGAGGGTGGTAACTATGTCGGTCGAGACAACATTCCTTGGTCCGAAAACGAAAAAGAAGAAATTCAGAGCTTGGTCCGTAACGCCATTGGTTTTAATGAATCCCGTGGAGACCGAGTTTCGGTGGTCAATATGCCGTTCGGTAAAGCTGTTGAAGAAGATAAGGCAGCTGAACTGGAAGCAACTCGAGTGCGTAATCAGTTCATCTTGGATCTCATCCGCTATATTGCTTTAGGTGCTGCTGTACTAGCACTGATCATGTTGGTCATCCGCCCGATGGTCCAGCGTTTGAGCACTAAGCCTGCAGATCTTGATCTACTGATGGGCCTGCCAGCAACCATTGGTGAACTGGAAGGTGAGGAACTTGAGATTCCAACCGAACGCGAATCTGGACTACCTCCCCGAGAAAAAATTCTCGAGATGGCCAAGGGAGATCCGATCAAGACTGCAGGCCTCGTACGTACTTGGCTACGCGACAAGAAGTAATAAACCAAGACAGTCTTGGTGGCTGTCTCGGAATCCCTGCCGTTCTCTATCACTTTTTCCCCTAATAACTCCTGTCTTATGAGCTCACTAGAGGCCCTTGAGCAATTCACGCTACCCAGTTTCGATGAGGATGTTGAGAGTGAAGAACCAGGCCGTCCTCATCATAAACCTGACGTAGTTCCTACTCCAGTACCAACTGGTGAAGTCCCTGAGCACCTTGCCAAGGGGAAAGAATTTGAAGCCATCCAATACTTCGAGGGTTATGACACCTCTTACCAGGAATCTTCGCATGGTTCCGCTTTTGGTGAGTTGGACACTGGAGAGGAGTCTTATTCAGACGAGGAAAAGCAAGAACTGGCGAGTGTTTTTGCAACAGATAACTTCATCCGGGAGAACTCGCTACTGACGGATGCAGAAGCTTTTGCCAAGTCAATTCGAGAGGGAGCTCAGCTTTATAAACAGCAACTTTTGCTGAAGACTGAGAAAGCAAACCTGGAGGCAGAGCAGTTCAAGCAAGAAGCACTCACAATAAAGCAAACTATGGAGGACGAACGGCAGGCCGTCCTCAGAGAAGCTCATCTAGAAGCAGATAAGGTCAAAGAACAAGGATATCAGGAAGGTTTTGATGCAGGCTTACAGGCGGGAATGGAGAAACGCTTCCAAGAGTCAGAATATCTAGCCAATCAGATGAATGGTGTCATTGAACAGCTTTCCAATCTGCGGCAGGTTGTCCGCTTTCAAGCAGAGCAGGAGTTGGTCCAATTGGCGGTCCTGATTGCCAAGCAGGTGGTAGTACAAGAGTTGATGATCAACCCAGAGATGCTGCAGAATATCTTGGTCAAGGCACTCCGGGAAATTGAATCAAAGGGAAAGATTCAGGTGTTTCTGCACCCAGAAGACTACGAATTTATGCAAAATACTGGGGTTAACCTTGATCAGTACATGGGGGAGGAGCAGACCCTTGTGCTCAAGGTCAATCAAGAAGCGGAGCCAGGATCTGTCTTCATTGAAACTGATGATGACGTGCTAAACTTCACCTTCCAGCAGCAGTTTGAACAAATTGAGGAGGAACTGAGTCAACGACTGGCAGAACGTCAGGTGCAGATGCACTCTGTAGATATGGATGCCTACGATTTTACTGTACCGGAAGAACTACAAACCGCAGCAGGTGATCCCACAGTACAAGGGACTGAACCCGAAGGACAACACGTTTTGACAGCGCCTGAAGAGCAAGAAAATTCCATGGTCGCTGAGGAGGGTCCTGAATCGATATCAGGAATGAAAGTGGAAGAAGAGTCGGTAGATACTGTCGATACAAATGCTGAAATAGATCCGGCTGAACTCTTTGGAGGACCCTCACAGACAAAAACTCCCACAGAATCAGACACAGTGATAGATCCCAACGAGTTGTTTGGAAATTCTGATGAACGCTGAAGCTGCTGAGCAGATACGCTACTCCCACCTTGGTCCCTACCTGAAGACAGTACAGAGCTTCAAGCCTTTACGAGCGGAAGGCCGAGTGACCCAGATGATTGGTCACTTGATTGAGGCGACTAATCCTGGCTGCTCAAAGGGCAGCATGTGTTTTCTCTACGATCCGCAAACTCGTGTTTCTGTCCCAGCTGAGGTAGTCGGTTTTCGAGAAGACAAAATCTTGGTGATGCTGCTTGAGCAGATGACCAATGTAGGGCCTCACTGTCGAATCCTCTACAACCACAGAGATCCAAGCATTCGTGTTGGAGAAGGTCTTTTGGGTCGTGTGATTGATCCACTGATGAGACCGATTGATGGCCAAGGAGAACTATTCACGCACACGGAAACACCTCTCTATCCCCCTTCAATCAATCCTCTCAATCGACCTCGTGTTTTCGAACCACTTGATGTAGGCGTCCGAGTTATCAATGGGACATTGACCTGTGGTCGTGGACAGCGCGTTGGGATTTTAGCAGGCTCTGGGGTTGGTAAGTCTGTGCTGCTTGGAATGATGGCCCGCTACACCGATGCGGACGTAAACGTGATTGCTCTGATTGGGGAGCGTGGACGTGAGGTCAAAGATTTCATTGAAGGAATTTTAGGATCAGAGGGCATGGCCCGTTCCATCGTTGTGGTCGCAACATCAGACCAGCCAGCTCTACTACGACTGCGAGGTGCTTTTGTAGCCACTGCGATTGCCGAGTTCTTTCGTGCGCAAGGCAAGGATGTGCTCTTAACCATGGATTCTCTGACACGCTTTGCGATGGCTCAAAGAGAAATTGGATTGGCAGCTGGAGAACCACCGACCACCAAGGGCTACCCACCGTCAGTATTCGCAATGATGCCTAATTTGCTTGAGCGAGCGGGAACTCAAGGAGAATCCGGATCCATCACAGGCTTCTACACCGTATTAGTAGAGGGAGACGATGCGAATGATCCAATCGGTGATGCAGCTCGGGCAATTGTGGATGGTCACATCGTTCTCAGCCGTGATCTTGCTGCGAAGGGAACCTATCCAGCAATTGATCTGCTACTCTCAGCCAGTCGGGTGATGCCGGAAGTGACCTCAGAATTACATCAAAAGATGGCACAATTGTTTCGTGGTACCTTAGCCACCTATCGAGAAGCGGAGGATCTGATCAATATTGGGGCTTATGTTCGAGGGAGTAATCCTGAGATTGACTATGCCATCCAGAAATACCCCATGATGCTGGAGTTTGTTCGTCAGGGAATGCGCGAAAATACTCCTTTCGAAGAATGTATTTCTCAGTTGCAGAACATTTTTGGTGATCGCCTTCAGTAGACTCTTTCTCTCCTAATTTAGGACCTCCTCATTGTCGAACCCTTTTGAGTGTAAACGCACAACTCGGTTTCTTCCTTCTTCTGAATAAATCAGACTTTGTCCGTCAGTTGTTAGACTTTGCGGAGTAATAGCGCTGATTGGGAATAGATCATTGTATTCAGGACTGCCATTTAGATCGTAGCGATGAATTTTATGGTCATTAGTTCCTACATAGAGGTATGATCCGTCCGTAATTATGCTAATGGGTTTGTTCAAAGAAATTGGTATTGGTAATGGATTTAGTACACAACTTTGCCATCCATGTGCCTTACAATCGTTGAGATCAATTCGTTTAATTGCAGAATTGTCCCTGTCAGCAATGTATAGGTACTCTCCATTTGTAGTTAGATCCACAGGTGCTTTTAACTTGTCTGAATCACTTGAGCCACTACCACATCCAGGTTCTGGCGGCAGCAAAGAAGTAACAATATTCGTAAACGGATCAATCCGGCGGATGGTATTGTTGCAAGTGTCAGCAACAAAGATGTGCTCCATCCCTTCTGAATCCTTGGTATTCGTGATTGCATTGGGTGAGTTGAACTGTGCTGAGATGCCAATACCATCTGCGTAGCCTGCACTTCCACCACCAGCAATTGAAGTTGGAGTGCCGCCTACTAGCGGAACTTCAAGCACACGACGAAATCCTTGATCCAAGATATAGAGATGTGTTGACGAAACGGTTACATCCACGGGTTTGAGAAGCGTCTGCACTTCATCTTGCAATGAATTCAAGTTAAAAAAGTTTGTAACTGAACTAGCCAGCGTAATTTTTTGAATTTTTTCATTGTAAGTATCAGCAACATATAGGTATGTGCCATCAGTAGCTAGACCTCTAGGACCATCCAAAAGTGAGCTTCCAATTAGCGTATTCCCATCACCAACTAAGCTTATTAAGCGATTTTGGATAGCGCCCCCGTGAGGGTATACCACAGTATACCGAAATGTCTGATCCTCTCCAAGGGAACCAATGGATGTTAGAATGCTCCCGGCAACTGTAAAAATATAACTACCTTCATTTAAGTGGTTCAGCGGAGTAATAGTGGCGATTGTGGAATTGTTGTTAAAGACAACACTTAAAGCCTCACAATTACTATTACTGTTTGCTCTTAGGCATAGGGTGCTGTTTTGAGATGAATTCAGTGTACTGTTTGGTTTGCCGGGGTAATCCACACTATCCATTATAACGGAATGGACTACATCACCAAAAGTAATGGTAAAGATAGGCTTACTGGAGATCCGTGTGTCACTAATTGGATTTATTAAAACATCACCTCCTTTACCATAATTACTTGGTGCTGCGGGTGATGGTGTTGGAGAAGAAGGTGATTCTTCCTCACTACAATTGGTCAAGAAGCCGTAGCCAATGAGCAGCAGGGTTAGGCAAAAGTATTTTGGGTAATTCATGATTTTGTGGACTCAACACAGAAGAATAAAAATCTATAAGATGATAATGTTTTTGTGGGATGCAAGGAATGTAGAATTTGACATATAGAGGTTCTGGCCACAATCAGTGCTTTCATGATTGTTGCATCAGGTGCCAAGATCTTAATCAACCTTTAGAGAATATGATAGATGAGGGCTGCTAATTGCTGCACAGCAATAATAGGAATCATTTTATTGACGAGTACTGCTTGGGGAAACTGTACTGACGAGGAACGTGCAGAAATGCAGCGCCTCGGGTTGGATGCAAGCGTCATTGCATATACTTGTGAGGAAGAGACTGAAATTACTGAGGAAGAGCTGCCCGCTGTATCTATTCAAGAAGTACCAGAGGAAACAATAGTTGTAAGTCAAGAGAAAGTTGCTGATGAGGCAGGCTATCGGCAACAAATCAGCATTGGGGTCGGTATCGCTGCAGGATCATATACTAACCGTGGGCCAAAAACTTCTCTGAATGGCACTGCGTTGTCAGTTCAATATCATTGGGTTGAATCTATAGGATATACTCTTGGTCTACAATGGTTACTAATAGAGGCTGCTGGCGGTGCCAGCGCTACTGACGAGGTGCGTTATAAACAACAGACCTTTGCTTTAACAGCAGGTTGGCTACTGATTGATCGTCCCACTTTGATGTTGGCACCGGAACTTGTGCTAGGTGTCTGGGGATCTGGACATCTCACAGATTCGGTAGAAAATGCGAGAGCTCAGCCATCTCTGAACGGTTTAGAAATTCCTGTATCCATCCAGATTGACGATTCTCTTCATGTGGGGATCGAGTATGCCTGGTACGACCTGTCCACGTTTGCCTTACCAGAAAGTGGTATCGACATTAGCTATCCTGGTTCCACAGGCAAAGCTCGTCTAGAGCAATCCTTCCGATTTTACAGCACTTATCACTTCTAATTCATTCCTACTCTCCAAGATCTATCATCACAATCGCCTAAAGCAGTAGCGTTTGGGTGGATTGCTTCCCAAAAACCAATCAAATAACAAGAAGCGGAGCAGTTGAATCCCTT
The DNA here is from genome assembly GCA_029245725.1 of SAR324 cluster bacterium. Taxonomy (NCBI): domain Bacteria; class Deltaproteobacteria; species SAR324 cluster bacterium. The sequence continues at coordinate 39,801 of JAQWOT010000242.1, forward strand.
ACTGCTAAAAGGAACCACTGACAAATAGGAACCCTGGATGATAGATCGAGACTCTGGCTGGTACTGAAGGATGAATCGTCACAATGAAGAGGGTATTGTTCTACGTCCTGTAGATTTTAGAGAACGGGATCGTATTCTAACGTTTCTGACGCGTGAACAAGGCAAGGTTTCGGGGATTGTCTATGGTGCTCGAAGTCTAAAGTCACAAAACAGGGCGGCTACAGAGCCTTTGGTATTAGCCCAATTCGATTATGTTGAGCGACGCCGGACGGCCATGGTGAAGGTTGAACATTGTGAGGCTTTGGATCTGTTTTCAGCTATCCGAAAAGATTATTCTCGCTTCCTCTACGCCAGCTATTTTGCAGAACTTCTCCTACTCACTGAAATTCCTTCCACAGAAGCTCCGCTTTACTTCAACTGGCTGGCCGGCATCCTTGAGACTCTACAGAATGAACCTGCTGATCTATTCTGCAAAGCGATCTGGGAGTGGAATTTCCTCTGTTTGCTCGGTGTTCAGCCTCAACTGGACTGCTGTCAGATCAGTGGCCAACCACTACCTCCTGATTTCTTACCTTCAGAGCAAGTATTTTATCAACTGGACGCTCACCTTGGCGGAATTCGCAGTCCAGGCCATACGGAACCCAATTCAGATGCTGCATGGCTCTCAAGTGGAACTGTGATTGGGCTGAGAAGGCTTTCGGCAGGTGACTTACAGTGGCAACCGACCAAGCTTAACCTGCGCGAACTCCACAAGGCTATATTTATTTACCTGCGCTTTCATCTAGGGCGAGAGCCTAAGTCTCATGGATTGATTTCTATTCGGTAGTCTTTTTAGTCTTCCAGAATAATGGATTCAGCCCTACTTCTGATAATTCAATTGGATGTGAATTGTAGTAGGACCGCTATTTGAGTCTCCAACAGCATCATTGACTTGATCGTTAATAGGACCTGTTGGGTCAGGTTTTGGTTCAGGAGTTGGTTCAGGAGTTGGTTCAGGTTTTGGTTCAGGTTTTGGTTCAGGTTTTGGTTCAGGAGTTGGTTCAGGTTTTGGTTCAGGAGTTGGTTCAGGTTTTGGTTCAGGAGTTGGTTCAGGTTTTGGTTCAGGAGTTGGTTCAGGTTTTGG
>JAQWOT010000243.1 GCA_029245725.1 SAR324 cluster bacterium
GTGTCTGAAAGTGAGGAGAATCTGACCATCAGAGTTTACAGCCGATTCAAAGATTATGAGATATACCGCTGTGCTACTACTCAGGCCACGTACAAAGATGGAAAAATAATTACTCAGAAAACTGATGGTAGAGAACTAGACTACGACCCCAGCGAAGGGCAGGACTGGAACTGGGAAGACTACAAATAATGCAGACACTACTGACAATACTATTCCTACTACTGACAACAACTGTTCTTGCGGATTCTGCTATTTGCCCCAAATACGAACGCGAGAGCTACCGCCACTGGATTGATGAAGACAAGGATTGCCAGAACGCTCGTCATGAAGTGTTGATTGAGGAGTCCCTCTCGACGGTTGAGTTCAAGACAGAGAAAGGCTGTAGGGTGGTTTCAGGGATCTGGAATGACCCGTATTCTGGCAGAACCATTACCGATGCCACCAAGCTGGATATTGATCACATGGTGCCTCTCAAGGAAGCCCATGAGTCTGGTGCAGCCAACTGGTCAAGAGAACGCAAAAGAGTCTATGCCAATGATCTGGATGATCCAGACACGTTGATTGCTGTCGACCGTCGTCTGAAACGTCAGAAGGGAGCCAAGGATCCAGCAGATTGGTTACCACCCAATCCGGCCTACCAAACCCAATATTTGAAGGCTTGGGTAGCTGTGAAGCTGAAGTGGGGATTAACGGCTGATCGGAGAAAGTTGACGGCTCTACCAGAATTACTTGGAGATCAAGTCGAGTTACCAAGAGAGGCACCTGAGATGAACTGCACTGCCATTGGGCAGTCCAGCCAGTTAACATCACCCTCAGCAAGTTTGAAAGTGGTCTGTGGGAGCAAACGCTATTGCAGACAAATGAATTCTTGTGAGGAAGCGAGAGCTTTTCTGAGTCAATGTGGACTCAGTCGCTTGGACGGTGACAAGGATGGAGTGCCCTGTGAAGTGTTGTGTGGTTAGTCAGGAAGGATCTGCGGGATGGTGCTTTTCGAAGATTAATTAAACAAATGATTGTTTACAGCAACTTTCTGAAACGCTTTGCAACGAACTTCAACTAATCATAATAGCTTGATGAAAGTTATGGATTCAGACCTCTACATCGGACCAATCAACCTAATTCGGAGGGCGAAACATGCATATTAGTTTTAGAATTATAGGAATTCTCTTCTTTCTCTTTATGGCTATCTTTTTTGATTTTCGAAATGGTGAATTGCGATTTGAAATGATAACTGGGGTATGTGAAAACTATGATTTTTCAAAGCAGGAATGTGCTTCTGGAGAAAAGTTAAGCACTGTAAGTCTGTTGCCTTTGTTTTTTGATCCACCTTCAATCTTGTTGATTTCTGTCATAACTTTTTTGGGTTCAGCCTTCAGGCAGCTCGGTGTAGTGGGCTCACTAGAAAAAGCATCACATTTGGCGAAAGATGTAGGTGAATTAGGTGCAGCCATAGGAGCAATTCATGCTTTTATGGGTGTTTTTAATGAAGCTGCCATTTCGCAAGCATTTGGCTTTGTATTTTCAGCCTACTTTACTGGGCTTAGCATTTCTTTAGTTTGTTCAGCATTAGCAAATTATCTACGATCTAAAGAGATGATTTATGCAGGATCATGACAGTTGAGGCTTTTATTTTTGATGAGATAATTGCACAGATTTGTTCAGAGAAGAGTCAATTCTGGGGGCTATCCAGTGTTGTCGCAAGACCGGTAGCTTGACGCTGCCGGTCGCGATGGGAAATGTCTCTAAATATCTTCCTCTCCCTCGCTGGTCTTCGATGCATTTGAAAGGGTAGGTGGAACAATCACAGTTCACCGTGATCCATGGACAATTAAGGATCATTGCCTAACAGCCACCCAACTTCATTATGACTTGGAGTGTGCTGGCAAATAATCATACCAATACCAGTACTTTTGAGGCTTTTGATGATGTGAAGAAGGAAGGTGTAGTCTCCGTTTTTCTCAGGGGGAATTCCCCATTCAAAACGATCAAACTCGTCTTCGCTCGGGTTGATGCCGCTGGTCCAACTCTTATTGGAAAATGGTGGGATTAGCCACAGCAAAATCAAAGGTTTTGAGTTTCCCGTCTCCATCACACCAATAGGGATCGGAAATGGTATTGCCCTTCCAAATCGAAGCGGTAGCATTTTCATGGAGAATCATGTTCATGCGGGCCAAGGCGCTCGTGGCAAAGTCCATTTCCTGACCATAGATTGAGAGGCTGCGAGGAACCTCGTCACTGGCTTTTAATAACAATGACCCAGAACCACAGGTTGGGTCATAAACCGTAGCGTTTTGGGGTGTTTGCTCATTGATTCCAATGACCTTCGACAGAATTCTGGAGACCTCCGCAGGAGTGTAGAATTAACCCTTGGATTTGCCGGATTCTGTGGCGAAGTGGCGCATCAGGTACTCGTAGGCATCACCCAACAAATCATCTCCATCTGCACGATTCGAGGACAGGTCCAGTCCCTCGAAAATCCCAATCAACTTTGAGAGACGGTCGACCGTTTCCTTGCCCGTGCCCAGACGGTCCTCGTCATTGAAGTCAGCAACATCAATCACACCTTTGAGGTCATTTCCTCGGCCAATGCGCTGATGATTTTGTTGAGCTTGTTGCCAATCTCCTTATCACCTTTGAGAGCCACCATGTCGTCAAAACTGGCCCCTTCTGGAACGACAATCATTCCGTAGGGGTCTCCCTTGTACTTGTCTGAAAGTACTTCATGAACAGCATGGTCAGCACAAAATCCTTGTACTGGCTGGCGTCCATGCTCCCACTAAGCTCGTCACAACTGGACCAAAGCGAGGAATAGAGTTCAGTTGTTTTGATTGCCACAGGACCTTCAAGAATTAAGTTGTTGAAAATAATTAGTTTCGTCTTGGAATGATCACACTTCTGCTCAGTGGACTACCAAGAATTTGGGATCAGGTAGATTTCATTCAAATAATTCTCTGCTTCATCAAAAGTTGAAAAACACCAACCACATTCTCATCGTAGTACATACCCCCATCGCTGGTGTGGATCGCCATCCAATGTGGGACTTCAGCATCATCAAACAACTCCAGCAGCTTGAAACCTTCAGATGGTCCACTGCTTCGAATATTGCTTTCAACATACGTGGTTCGATAATAGACGTCCTCTTCCTCTGTTAGTAGACTTCCCTGTTGGATCTTTTCCAGACGCTTCTCTTCCAACACCGATTCAATTAAAAAAATCCAATCTACATTGAAATCAGGAATCAGTGATCTGGAAAAGCAGACGTGGACTTCTGCGTTAACAGATGCCTCGCCGATTTGATGGTGGATCTCATCTGGAATTTCCAACATAGTTTAGTGATCTGAACTAAGAAGAATTGAGAATGGCCCTGATACTTCCGCTGACAAGATCACTTTACAATTAAAATTGTGAGCAATTGCATTTGCGCAAACCTTTCTCACAAGTTGGTGTAAAAATTCCAGTTTTTTGAAGTTTGTCTAAGATTGAGCATGAATTTAATGAAAAGATATC
>JAQWOT010000244.1 GCA_029245725.1 SAR324 cluster bacterium
AGTGATCGGGGTGAGTAAGTACACCAACGGCTGGCGCGATCTTCCCGGAGTGGAGAATGACCTACGACAAGTCTCCCAGGCCCTGGAAGACAATGGCTTTGAGGTGCATCCCGTTCGTAATCCAACCAAGGATCAACTAAAGGATGCGATCGAGGACTTTGTGTATCGCTTTGGGGCCCAACCGGACAATCGAGTGCTGATCTATTACGCTGGACACGGGCACACCGTGGAGTTGGCTGGAGAACGTCAGAGGGGTTACCTAGTACCTGCCGATGCTCCAGACCCAAGCCGTGACCGGCTGGCCTTTCGTAGACAAGCGTTGAGTATGCAGGAGATCGAGGTCTTCGCCAAGGAGATCATTGCCAAGCACGCACTCTTCATGTTTGACGCCTGTTTTGCAGGATCCGTGTTCGAGGCAGTTCGTGCGGCTCCCAAGCACATTCAACGGCGCACCCGGGAACCAGTACGCTACTTCATCACCTCCGGTAGTGCCAACCAGGAAGTTCCGGACAACAGCATCTTTCGACAAGCTTTTCTGGAGGCCCTGCGTGGAGAGGTTGATAGTGATCGAGATGGTTACTTCACCGGCAGTGAGCTGGGTGACTACATCTATCGGCGGACGGTCGAGTCGATCCCCAACCTGGATCCCCAATACGGTAAGCTGCAGGATCGAAACCTCAATCGAGGTGATTTTGTCTTTGAAATCCGCCAGCCACGTCAAGCACTTGCCAACGCGCCAGCATCATCCAGAGAAATCGCTGCCCAGGCCTGGGGTATGATTGAGCAATCCGAAGACCCAGCGATTTTCCAAGCTTTCATTAAGAAATTCCCCAACGCTCCGCAACGTCAGTTGGCTGAATTGAAACTGATGATGTTGCCGTCAGCGCCTGTTGAACCGAAGGAAAATTCGTTACCTGAAACTGCCAAAACAGATCAATTAGCATTGAATGAATCAGGTTCGAATGATCGTTATTCTTGGACAGATGTGGTTGTTGAGGACACCGTAAAGAATCTGATCTGGCAACGCCGAGAGATAGGCCAGCAAACGTTTAATGAGGCCAAGGACTATTGTGACCAACTGCAGCTGGATGGATCTAATGGATGGCGGTTACCAGAGATCGCAGAATTACGAGAGTTGAATAGCCAAATCCTTCCCATCTTTTACACGGGGATTTTCCAACATCCGCTAGACACTGATTTCTGGTCAGGTTCTCTGATTGGCTCTCGAGTATGGACGATCAATCTTTGGACAGGTAGAGCCGGAACCATAGATCCTTATCAGGAAGATCTATACACTGTGATGTGTGTCCGAAGTGATGAATCAGGGCCGCCAATCAATAGCTCGCTAAAAGCCCAAGATTTGGGACTCTATCAAAAGATTCAACAAGCGAATACTGAAGTCGTTGGCTGTGGATTCTTTCATGTGGGCTGTTCCGAGAAACCACTGGCCCTTCCCGCGTATCAAGACAGCTTTCACATCAAGGGGTATCGACGGGTTCACCTTTGGGGTAAGGATCGACCCTGGACAGACACTGGATTACTAGTTAACAAGGGAGATCTGGTTTATTTCTATGGAACTGGAGAAGTGAACACTTGCCCTCACAGCAACTGCAACCAAAGAGGGCCTCAACAACTTGACCAGGGAACAATCAGTTATCAAATTGGCAATAACCAACCACAAACGCTCAGTCGATTCACCAAAATACATTTCAATGGTGGAGGGTTTCAAAATTCAGATCTGGCTAGTACCTCAGGTTTTCTGACCCTGACCATCCGTGATGGAGATCTCTCCACAGCTTCGTACAAAAACTATGAGGACA